>DFZE01000201.1:0-7671 GCA_002382065.1 Desulfobacteraceae bacterium UBA4064 | reverse complement strand
CAGTATGGCGGGGGGATATGAATGGCGGATGGAATCATGGGCAGAAACGGATCACGCATGGATGGTTTTCCGGTCACGGACAAGGCGCCCAGCGTTGCGCCATGATAGGACAGCCATCTGCTGATGACCCGATAACGGGACGGGTTGCCGGATGCGACATGGATCTGCCTGGCCAGCTTGATGGCAGCCTCCACAGCCTCTGATCCACTGGAAAGAAAATAAAACCGGTCGATTCCCCTGCCTGCATGGACTGACAGGCGGCGGGCAAGCTCCTCGACCGGTCCGGATGTAAACATGGTTCCGTGGACATAGGCCAGGTTCTGTGCCTGTTTGGCCATTGCATCGGCAACTTCCTTTCGACCATGTCCCACATTGACGCATATGGGGCCACCGCTGGCATCCAGATACCGTTTGCCGGATTCATCCATCACCCAGACACCTTCCGCCCGGACCGCCATCGGAAGAACCCGGTCAAGTTTTCGGGTAAACACATTGCTTTCTGTCATGATTGTTTCCTGTTTTCGTCTGTTTTTTCATTTCAATCACCTCTTTTCGGAATATCTGTCGAGTTGATCAGCCTTCTCCTTCCCCAATCCCGTCATGAAAATCAATTTTAAATCCATTCACCGGTCGATGCAATAACAATCCGTTTTTGAACGGACATCAATGCCTTTCATGACCGGGATAAACACGGTTTCCTGCAAACCCGGTTTGTCAATTCACTTGACACCCCAAAGGCTTCTTTCTATATTGGCACATCATTAAAGATTTCACGATACGGGTTTTGTCATGAAGTCCGTAACTATTCTGATTTTTGGACTTGTCACCCGGATATATCACCGTGATCAATCCGCCCCAATCCGATTTGCCCCTTTTTCTGCCTGCAAATGCCTTAAAACATCACGATACCCATTATGACAAATCTGACCAATCGCTTTTCAAATTGATACTCCGGCATTTTTTCAAACCGATAAATGGCATCCGGATACTTATGGGTCTTGTTGGCGTATGCTGCCTTCTTGGCCTGACGACCGGATGTGACCGATCAAACAATCCCTCCGCGCCCCGGACCGGCAGTCAGGGGGTTACCGGAAATGAAATCCTGTTGGGTTCTTCCCTGGCGCTGAAAGGTCACGCCAGCTTCCTGGGAACCCAGACCCTTCGCGGCGCCATGTGTTATCTGAATCATGTCAATGCCAATGGCGGGGTTCATGGACGGACCATCCGGATCATTGCCCATGATGACAGCTATGATCCCCCCATGTGCCTGGTCAACACCCAGCGGCTGATCATCGACGATCAGGTGTTTGCCCTTTTCTGTTATGTCGGAACCCCAACAACGGTCAAGATTCTGCCCCTGATCGAGGAAGCCCATATCCCGCTTCTGGGCATGTTTACCGGCGCCAATGCGCTGCGGGACCCCTTCAATCGGTGGCTGATCAATGTCCGTGCATCTTATTATCAGGAAACCCGGGCTGCCGTGCATCATCTGGTGACGGACCTGGGCTTGAAGAAGATTGCGGTTTTTTACCAGTATGATGCCTATGGGTTTGATGGCCTTACCGGAACAGAACTGGCGCTGAAGGAGTTTGGCCTGGCACCGGTTGCCAGCGGATCATACAACCGCGGTACCATGGATGTTCAGGAAGGACTTGCCAAGATCATCGCCTCCGATGCCGAGGCGGTTGTCATGATCGGCACGTATGATCCCTGTGCCGCATTCATCAAAAAAGCCGACGAGATGGGGTATCCCGCCGTATTTTATCTGGTTTCATTTGTCGGGGCGGATGAACTGGCCCGAAGGCTGGAACACCATGCCAATCTGACAGTCATCATGTCCCAGGTTGTTCCGCCTCCGGACAGACAGAATTCAAGCCAGTTATTGACCGGAGAAACCGGATATCTGACCCTTCTGGATCACTATTATCCCGGTGACCAGCCCAGTTTTGTCGGACTGGAGGGCTTCATCAACGCCAGGGTTCTGGTCGAAGGCCTGATCCGCGCCGGAACCGATCTGACCCGGGATGGATTCATTCAGGCCATTGAATCCATCCATGACTTTTCTCTCGGACTTGACAGCAACATATCCTTCAGCCCCACCGACCACCAGGGGCTCGATCGTGTCTATTTCACCCGGCTGAAAAACGGCCAGTTCACGCTGATCAAGGATTGGAAAGATGTCAGATTCCATAACAGCCCATCCGACTGAACCTTTTTTCAGACGGGGTATCTTCCAGTCGTCCGCCAAACGGTTTCGGGATATCAGTCTCAAAAACAAGATCTTTTTCTCGATTCTGCTGGTCATTCTGACCATCAGCGCCGTCATTGCATTTCTGGCCCGGTATATTCTGGTATCGACTTTGATCTCCGAGCTTGAGCTTCGCGGAATCGCCATTGCCCGAACCATTACCGAGCGCAGCAGCGGCTTTATTCTGGATAAAAACTACCCCGAACTTCTCAGTCTGATTTTTGACGAGGCCAAACTCAAGGAACGCCAGAATCTCGTATCCTATATTTTTGTCACGGACCGGGATGACCAGATACTCAGCCATACCCTCACGCGCCGGTTTCCCGAAACCCTTCGCCTGGCCAACCAGGTTCCCGCCGGCGAATCCAAAAGTGTCCGACTGGTTCAGTTTGGCGATCAGATGGCCTATGACATCGCCATCCCCATCACCCAGGGAATTTATCGCATCGGGTTGGTGCATGTGGGGTTGAACAAAAACCATATTGACCAGTTGGTATCCAAACTCCGGTTCACATTTCTGGGATTTATCTCAATGGTGATTGTGATCATATTTGTGATCAGCCACTGGCTGGCAAAATACATCACCATGCCGATCTCCAGACTCACCCAGATATCGGATGAACTGAGCAAGGGCAATTTTGATGTCAAACTGGAAGTCGAACCCTTTATCGAAGGGGATCAGCCGCCGGAATGCCCGGCATTTGTGAATATGGATCAGCCCTGTTGGCATCTGGATGGCGACCTGTCGCCGGAAAATATCGATGAAAAGCGGGCCAACAGCCTGCCGGTCTGCATGGATTGCCGGTTTTACAGAAGACAAAAAGGGGATGAGGTGGTTCAGTTGGCCAATTCCTTTTACAACATGATCTGGAGCATCCGGCTGTATCGCAGACGTCTTCGGGAATCTGAAAAAAAATACAGATCGCTTTTTGACAGTGGCCCGGATCCCATTTTTGTGGTCAACTACCAGACATTTGAAATCATCGACGCCAACCCGCGTGTCGAAGAAGTCTATGGATACAGCAAAGCGGAACTGATTGGAAAATCCTTTACAGAACTGGGCCCCGAACATACCCCGCAATTTTTTGAATCCCTTCAGGATAAAACCGATGACAGCGGGCTGGTCAATTATCCCAAGGCCCTGCATTACCGCAAGGGGCACAAGCCCCTGTATGTCAACCTTCATGCCTGCAACATCACTTACAAGGGGCAGCCCGCCATTGTCGTGGCCTCCACCGATATTACGGAAATGATTGAAAAGGATGCGCAGCTCATTCAGGCCAGCAAGATGAAGTCCCTGGGAGAAATGTCCGCCGGAATCGCACACGAACTGAATCAGCCGCTGAACGCCATCAAAATGGGCAGTGATTTTCTGGCCATGATGGTGGAACAGGACCGGGAAATTCCGACCAATCATCTGTGCGAGGTGGTTACGGAAATCAGCAGTCAGGTTGACCGGGCCGCTGAAATCATCAACACCCTGCGGGCATTTGGCCGCAAGGCCGAACTGATGATGGACCGGCTGGATATCAACAAACCCATTCACGCCGTGTTTACCCTGGTTGTCCGCCAGTTTGAACTGGACAATATTCGTATCCATCTCCAGCTTCAAGAACACATCGCTCCGGTCATGGCGCATGACAACCGGCTTCAGCAGGTGTTTTTCAATCTTGTCACCAACGCACGGGACGCCATCACTGAAAAAAATGAGCGGTTTCCGGAATCCGGCGCCGGAAAAATCACCATTCGAACCTACCAGATGGGCCATCAGGTCGTGGCCGAAGTCGAGGATGACGGCATCGGCATTGCAGATGCCGTCCGGGAGCAGATATTCGAGCCATTTTTCAGCACCAAGGAAAGCAGTATTGACATGGGTCTTGGATTGGCCATCACCTACGGAATTGTCAAGGATTATGGCGGCGAGATCGATCTCATCAGCCAGGAAGGCATTGGCACCACGTTCCGGCTCAGTTTTGAAGCAGTGTTAAATCAGGAATGAATTCATGGTTGAATCGGTGAATGAATCGGATGAAGGAATTGTGGCGGACGGGAAGGAACATTTAATGGAAAAAATACTGGTCATAGACGATGAAAAACCCACACTGAAGATGTTCCGGCTGACGCTTCAGGCATATGGATATGACGTACTGACCGCGGAAAACGGTCAGGAGGGTCTGTATCTGTTTGAGCGGGAACGCCCCCGCATTGTACTGACCGATATCAAGATGCCTGGCATGAACGGCATCGAGGTATTGCGGCGTCTCAAACAGATCGAGCCCCAAACCGAAGTCATTGTCATCACCGGTCATGGCGATATGGATCTGGCCATTCAGGCATTGAACCTGGATGCCACCGATTTTATCAACAAACCCATTCAGCGGCAGTTGCTGGAGCAGGCCCTCAACCGGGCACAGGAACGATGGCGACTGGCAGCGGAACCGGTTCAGGAATTTGATCTGGCAGAAGAAGCCCATGCCGCGGTCATTACGATTCGGGGCGGATTGACGGCCCGGCATGAATCCCGGTTTCAATCGCTGTACCAAAACGCCCTTGCTCTGGGGAAAAACCGGATTGTATTGAATTTTCAAAAAAATTCTGCGGTCAACGGCGCCGGCATCGCCATACTGACGCCGCTGCTTCTGACGTCTCAAAAACAGGGTATCGAGGTTACCGCTGTCGGGCTGTCGGACAACATGAAAAAAGTGTTTGATATCGTGGGACTGGGAAAGCTGATGCGGATGGAGAAAGAGTGACGGGTGACGGGTGACNNGTGACGGGTGACGGGTGACGGGTGACGGAGGGAATACGGATGACGATATGCCAAGTATCAAAAACAATACGGGTTATGGCCGGTTTTTTATGTCTGGTATTCGCTGGTTTTGCATATGCCGGGAATTTGCCGGAAAAAGGTCAGAATCTGCCGGATTTTGTGCTTCAGTCTCCAAGTGCTCAACATCATCAAACCTATCTGGGCATCACAACGCCCACGTTCAAACTGGCGGACATCAAATCCCGGCTCCTGGTGATAGAAGTCATCGGCGTTTATTGTCCACAATGCTACCGCCAGGCACCCGGCTTCAACAACCTGTATCACCGGATTGAAAAAAGCAATCTGAAAGGAGAGGTGAAACTGCTGGGGATCGCAGCCGGCGGCAATGCCCGGGAAATCCAATATCTTCATGACCAGAAACAGTACAGCTTCCCGATCGCACCGGATTTGTCCTTTGAAATTCACAAGCTGCTCGGAGAGCCGCGAACACCGTTTACCCTGATTGCAACCCCCGCGGGCAAGGTGCTCTTCACCCACATGGGGGTTATCGAAAACATTGATACATTCTGGAAAACCATTGGCGACCTGATGAAATGAGTCTGCCTGTTTCCCCCAATTCAGGGCCTTTCGAGCCGGATCACCAGAATCCGGACCGGCGTCTGTTTTATCTGAAGAGCCTGTACGAACTGACGGCCGAGCTGAGCCCGATCACAGACTCGGAGCGCCTTCTGAATACCTTTCTTCTGATGGTGATGGGCGTGATCGGATCCGCTTCCGGAACCATTCTGGTCGTTGATCGCAACAATCATACGGTGCTGCAGTCTGTCCGGGGTGCCGGACCGGTCGGCAACTGGTCAATCGATCAGGCGGAAAAATCCCTGTATGTGGGCTTTACGGCAGCGGAAACCCGCCAGCTCACCCCCATGTCCGTGACATTCATCCGCGATCCCGCCGCTGTTTTTCCAAACGCCGAAATCGGCATGGATGTCCATACCGCGTTGCTGTTCATGGTGGATGATGCGCTTTTGGGACTGATCCATCTGGGCGCACCGCTGGATACCGGCGCACTGACCACCGAATCCCGGGAGCTTCTTTCCGGCATGAGCGCCGGTTTTATGGTTTTTTTGAAAAATGTTCGGGCATTTGAAACCGTCCAGGCATTGAATGCGGATCTCAATCGAATCAATGATGATCTCAGGCAGACCATTGCCGATCTGACCGAGGCCCGAAATCAGATTCGGCTTCTGGAATTTGCCAGAATCCGCCTGAAACAACTGGTTCAAAAGGAAGTCAGCCGGGTGGGCCGGTTTCGAATGATCGATACCGTCCTGATACTGATCATCACAACCACTCTGTCGATCCTGTTCAATTTCTCAAACCCGAATGGCATGCCGCTGCTCCCGGAAACCGTTTTTCGAACCCCGGCGCCGAAAATCGATATCCAGACGCTCCATCAACGTCTCACCCGGAAAGACGTCATTCTGGTGGACGCCAGACCCCAGGAGCTGTTTGATCAGGGACATCTGTCGGATGCCATCAATGTCCCGGCGCCACTGTTCGATATCATTTATGCCATGAAGCTGGGCCCGATTCTGGAGCCGGACAGCGCCATTGTGGTATATGGCCGAACCATCAGCCGCCGCTATGATGAAGAAGTGGCATGGTCCCTGCTTCAACGCCATGAAAAGGTTCTGGTTTTGACAGACGGATGGCACACAAAAGGAGACCGGCCCGCATCATGAACGGAATCGGCATGCTCAAAAAAGTCATTTCACACCCGGTTACCGGGCTGGTTCTTCGGGTCTATATCGGCGGCATATTTATTGCGGCCAGCATGTATAAAATCAATTATCCCGGAGAATTTGCAGAGACCATTGCCAGTTATCAACTGGTTCCGTATTGGGGGGTCAATCTGATGGCCCTGATCATGCCCTGGACCGAACTTCTGTGCGGATTGATGCTGATCCTGGGTTTTCGAACCCGTGCGTCGGCGGTTCTGATTGCGGCCATGCTGGTTGTATTTTGTGTGGCAATCACGGTCACGCTGCTGCGGGGCATTCCCATTGGATGCGGATGCTTCACCACGGTGGAAGACCCGCTCAGTTGGACAACCCTGGTTCGGGATCTGATCTGGCTGGCCATGAGCGTGCAGGTGATCGTGTTTCCCTCCGCCCTTCAACTGGAGGACCGCCTGTTGATGTCGTTAAAGGAGGTGGATGGATGAAATCCGCATTGCGTCACGCCCTGTTGACGGGATTGGCCATATGGTTTTTATGCGCATGTGAATCCCGAAACGGCTGGGAAGGCCGGTATGTATCACCGGAGGCCGGGGCATCATCACCCGCCATATCGCTGACACTTCAGGCAGACGGCAAGGGCCTGTGGCAGGTCGATCAGGAAAGCACCCCCATCCGCTGGGAAAAACGCCAGGGAGCGCTGTGGCTGCATGTCCGGACCGGCGGGGTTCTGATCGCAGACATTCAGCCCGGTCAAAACACAATAACCGTTCGTCTTCCCGGCAGTGGACCGGTTTTTCTCCTAAAAACATCCAATTAGACTTTCCGGCCTTGATCATCGTTTCGGCCAGAAAAGCCAGTAGTCAGCAGCCAGAATAATTAATGTAAAGTTTTGAATGTTGAATGTTGAATTAAGG
>DFZE01000182.1:20326-22527 GCA_002382065.1 Desulfobacteraceae bacterium UBA4064 | reverse complement strand
TCACAATCTATCCTTATTCGTTGGAAGCACTTCACACCGAATGACCAGCCAATAGCATCCTCGACAACAAGGAGATAAGGCACGATGAAGAAGAACATCCGTTATTTCACATTGGCAACCGCACTGATTTTGGCCTTTTCCTGTGCGACACCCCCTCCACCTGTACAAGAAATACCCCAGCGGATAGAAAAAATAGATCGAGTCATGGGGTTTGAAGAGGGAGTTGCCTATCTTGCCCGGGATATCAACAGCCAGTTCATTGGTAATAAAAAGAAACTTTTACTGGATACCTTTCTGGACGCCAATTCGGGCCAGGCTTTGACCATCAACAAATCAGTTGAAAAACTCTTGACGATTACCTTAAATGAACGTTTTAACGTATTTCAAATGGACGCTGCATTGGAAAACGACCATATTGATTATGTCTTGAGCGGTATTCTCTTGTATGATGAT
Source organism: Desulfobacteraceae bacterium UBA4064 (assembly GCA_002382065.1). Classification (GTDB taxonomy): domain Bacteria; phylum Desulfobacterota; class Desulfobacteria; order Desulfobacterales; family Desulfatirhabdiaceae; genus UBA4064. The sequence continues at coordinate 22,074 of DFZE01000182.1, read as the reverse complement.
AGCCACAGTACTTCCACCCAAAAGGTATATCATTTTTTTGCGGTAGTCTATGAGATGGATTCAGGTGTTATAAGGGCCTCATCCGATGCCTTAATTGAAATTCCGGAATATAAGCCCACATCCACCTATGAGGATAGTCCGGTATTTTTGAGAGATGAAAAACTGGATGACTTGACGGCCTCGGTAAAACGCAGACCTGGTGAACAGATTAGCCAAAGCTATCTGTCTTATATTGGAACAAAAAAATTATTGGCTGCCGCCGAACAAGCTTATGAGAAAGGAGATAACGATAAAGCCTTAACGTATTACACCGAAGCTGAGAAACGCTCGGATGGTAAAAACATGACCGTTTATTCTGGACTTTACAATTCAGCCCGCCTGTTGAATCGGTCTGATGATGCGGAACGCTATTTCGGCCAATTGATAAATATCAGCATGGATGAAAAAAAGCGTATTGAAATAAAAATTCTGTTCAAAGTCAATTCCGCGAATTTTATCGACATCGGGGACATGCCCAAACATTACGGTATGTGGCTCCGTCAAATTGCATCACAATTTCAGAAGAGGGGCGATTGCGTTAAAATCGTCGGACATAGCAGCCACACCGGAAAAGCGGAATACAATATAGCATTATCCAAGAAACGCGCCCAGATGGTTCAGCAGGTATTGACGGTGAAGTACCCTGGAATCAAGAAAAAATCTGAAATTATCGGCATGGGATATGCGGAAAATATTGTTGGAAGTGGAACAGACGATGGCCAAGATGCAATCGATAGAAGAGTGGAGTTTCGTTTGATGGAATGTACCAAATAAAAGGATTTTATGGCCTATAGCCTTTTCCTGACCGAAAATCTGGGCCAAGACCGACTGCCTACGCTGGTATTGGACCATCGGATGAAAGGACGTATGCAATTGAGGAACAAATCCAGGATTTGAAATTCGTCACACTGGCATTAGTCGTTCCATTGGATGACTAATCGATTCTGGCCTTCCTGTCCAAAGAAACCCAGTGTGATATAGCTTTTCAGATAATGATGTTGGGAAGACAGGAGGAAGGAGATAGGCCTTTTTTGGCCATCCCCGATCGATAACACACCCAAAATCTTTATCTGGAAAGCTACAGTGTAACAGTGGCGGTTGTGGCCATAGGTTGGCATAAAAACAGTCCAACAATAAAGGTGTCGTATGCAAAAGACCCAATTGATCCTGCTGAAATTGCTGATTGTTCTGAATCTAATGTTTTTGATTCAGGTTCATCCATCCTCGGCAGCTACTTTGGAAAAGCGGGTAGCTCTGGTAATCGGCAACAGCGCCTACCAGAACACGCCGCCGCTGGCCAATCCCAAAAACGATGCAAATGAGATGGGAAAGGTGTTGAAGCGGGTGGGTTTTGATGTGGATGTGGTGGTGGATGCCACAAAACCCCAGATGGACCAGGCACTCAGGCGTTTTGGCAACAAACTGGATGGATCGAGTGCAGCCGTGTTTTATTATGCCGGACACGGGATTCAGGTGGATGGGGTCAATTATATCCTGCCAATCGACGCCGCATTGAAAAACGAGCGGGATTCGACCTGGGAGGCATCGGATATGACTACTGTACTGAAGCAGATGGAAGGCCATAACCGGGTGAACCTGCTGTTTCTGGATGCATGTCGGGATAATCCGCTATCCCAGACATTGGCCAGAGGCATGGGAGAAAACCGGTCAGCATCAATTGGACGAGGACTGGCGCCCATGAAAGCCAA
>DFZE01000182.1:0-20237 GCA_002382065.1 Desulfobacteraceae bacterium UBA4064 | reverse complement strand
CGTGGGAATATGGGTCGCTGTTGGGTGAGTTTTATTTTACCGGGCCGACTCCTGCCGACACTGCTTCTCAAAATGATCCGGTAAAGCAGTCCGGCAGTGTCCGAATATCCAGCGATCCACCCGATGCCCAAGTCCTGCTGGATGGAAACCCGATCGGCAATACGATATGGAGATTTCCGGCATCAATGTGGGAAAACGCAAAATCGATCTGAAAAAGGACTGCTTCGAACCCAAGATGACAGAAGTATTTGTCAAGGCAGACCAGCAGGTCAAATTGAACCTGAAACTGAAACCGTCTTGTGGAACCCTGTCTGTTACCAGCGATCCGACAGGTGCGGAGATTTACCTGAATGAGAAACAAATGGGCGTGACTCCGGCGGAATTGGCGGGGCTGCCAGCCGGGAAATATGCCATTCGACTGAAAAAGGACGGATATGAGGAATGGACAGATGCGATTGTGGTAAAGGCTGGAACAACCATACTGGTCAAACCGGCCAATTTGAAGGCGGTCGTCCTTTCGCATTCGACCCAATCCGAACCCATCCAGAAGCCGGTGGAAGAAATACCCAAACCGGACAAGTCTGCTGCTCAGTCCAAATTACAGCCCGCGGAAACTGTCATTAAACCATCTTCCCAGCGATTCGTTATTGAATCCAGCGGCATCATCAAAGACACCCAAACCGGTTATGAATGGATTGTTGGTCCGGACAAAGACACGACCTGGGATCAGGCCGATGCCTGGGCAAAAGGATTGAAAACCGGTGACAAGAACTGGCGACTGCCGTACAAATCCGAAGTGGCCACCCTGTATCAAAAAGGAGCCGGTACCCGCAATCTGTATCCGGTATTTCAGATAAGCGGCTGGTATGTCTGGGCCGAATCTGAGAACAGTTCCAATTCATGGTCCTTTTATCTGTATGATGGTGAACCGGTAAAATATCTAAAACAAACTGACAACCAGCGCAGAGCATTCGCCATTCAAACAGGTGACGAGGCGATTCAGAACATTTCAACGGACAAACCATCTTTGGGCACTGAAACCCCAAAATACACCAAGCTGGGTCAAAACGGAGAAGAATTGCCGTTTTCGGCCATATCCTGGATCATGGTGCGGGACAACGATACCGGGCTGATATGGGAGGTTAAACAGAATAAGGATGGGGTCAAGGATTATGGCAACCCCAATGATGCGGATAACGAGTATAATTGGAACGATGCCAATCAGAAATTTATCGATGCACTCAATTCAAGACGGTTTGACGGATATACGGACTGGCGTCTTCCGACAAGGGATGAACTGAAAACCCTTGTGATTACAACCACCACATATCCGGCAATCAACACTGGCTATTTCCCGAATACCCAGTCGTGGTATTGGTTGTCTACTCCCTACGTAATCGGTACCTACGGCGCGTGGGGCGTGAGTTTCGGCTACGGCTACGGCAGCAGCAACTATAAGAACGGCTACTCCTATGTCCGGGCCGTTCGGGGTGGAAAGTAATCGAATATTCGGTGATATGCTGTTGACAGGCGTGGTGATTCTGTGGCGATAACAACAGATGCATCGCCATTAATTGTTTTTGTTGATGAGCCGGCTGGTGACTTAGCCATCCAGAAGGACTGAACGATAGCCCGGAATATGCCAGGGAGGTTATGATGAAATTTTTCAATACCGAAGGGCCGGTCAATTGCCAAAAGCATTATTGTTTTCCGCCATTGGCCCGTTTTGATCTGGATGCCATATTGCAACTGATTGCGGCAGAAAAATATTTTCTGATGCATCCGCCCCGTCAGACCGGCAAGACATCCACCTTGCTGGCCCTGATGAAATACCTGAATCAACAAGGGGGGATGCCTTTGTTGGCCATCCCCGAACGATAACGCACCCCCAATTTTTATCTTGAAAGCTATAGATTAAACCGACATATGAAGCCGGGATAGGAGCGATAACCTGTTTTCACAAATATAGACTTTCAGAAAAATAATTTCGCTGCGTTATCGTTCGGGAATGGCCGAAAAAAGGCCTATTCCCTCCCTGCTGCCTTGCGAAATTAATTTTCTGAAAGTCTATAAGATCAAATATGTACAAACGTGATATGGTTTTTCTGAAGCAGAGAATGATTCCCCAAAAACCGTTGCAATCAGATCAATAAAAGGAGTCAGCATGTTAATCAGGGACAGCTTTAATTTAAGTTATGACTTGTCAGGTAATATGATATTAACCATTCCCAAAGCCTATATTCAAAATACCAAACAGGATATTTTGTTAAAATCAGTTGAAAGATTAATCAAATCAGCGACAAAAGAGATAAATTCTTCAAACGACTGGAACGGAGATCCGGCTATTGACGTTGTCGGTATATGTAAAAGCGACGTGCAGGACGGAGCTGTTAATCATGACCGATATATTTACGGATTGGAATCATGAAAATATTTACGGATACAGGCGCATGGATTGCATTGGCGGATAAAAACGACCAACATCATCATGAAGCCAAAAAGATTTATCATTCGATTCAGAAAAGAAACATTCCGCTTTTTATAACGGATTATATCTTTGATGAGACCGTCACATGGCTTCATTACAAGATAGGGCATAGCGTTGCATGTGACTGGGGAAATAAAATTCTGAACAGCCGCATGGTTGAAATTTTCAAGATCAGTGATGAACACGTAAATCTTGCTTGGGAGCTTTTTCAGAAATTTCATGATCAGAAATTCAGTTTTACAGATTGCATATCTTTCACCGTGATGAATTTTTTAGGAACAAATATAGCCTTTGCCTTCGATTCTCACTTTTCAACAATGGGTTTTTCTGTGATTGGCGAAGGTGATTCCTCTGGAATAATGAAAATAAGTAATGTCAAACAGAAAATCGCCAAAGACAGGAAATAAAAATATCGACAAAATTCAATACACCGGAGGAAGGGTATAAAAAGTGCTGCCAGAACAAAATGCCCGAATTTGAATTTTATTGTGCTGTCACTGTCTTTCCCGGCTGATAAAATGGTTTTCTTGAAATTCTTCAGGTAGAGGCAATCCAATGACATCACCCGTTTGGGCCATTATGTGGCCATGCGATCACACGAACGATAATGGTGACAAATGCTTAGAAACCAAATGGTTCTGCTGAAACTCCTGGTAATCATGAATCTGCTGTTTTTGATTCGGGGTCAACCTGCTCTGGCCACGACACCGGAAAAGCGCGTAGCCCTGGTAATCGGCAACAGCGCCTATCAGAACACGCCACCTCTTGCCAATCCCAAAAACGATGCAAATGAAATGGGGAAGGTGTTGAAGCGGGTTGGTTTTGATGTGGATGTGGTGGTGGATGCCACAAAATCCCAGATGGATCAGGCGTTGAGACGGTTTGGCAACAAACTGGATGGATCGAACGCGGCGGTGTTTTATTATGCCGGGCATGGGATTCAGGTGGATGGGGTCAATTATATTCTGCCTGTCGATGCATCATTGAAAAACGAGCGGGATCTGACCTGGGAAGCATCGGATCTGACCACAGTGTTAAAGCAGATGGAGGGCCGTGATCGGGTAAATCTGCTGTTTCTGGATGCATGCCGGGACAATCCGCTATCCCAGACATTGGCCAGAAGCATGGGAGAAAACCGATCCGCATCGATTGGAAGAGGACTGGCGCCCATGAAAGCCAATGCCGGAACCCTGATATCCTATTCCACCAAAGAGGGTGAAGTGGCGGTGGATGGCAAAGGCAAACACAGCCCTTATACGGAAGCGTTGCTGAAACATATCGAAACACAGGGAGTGGAGATCGGATTGTTGCTCCGGAAAGTCCGGGAAGAGGTGATTGCGGCCACCAAAAACAAACAGGTGCCGTGGGAATATGGGTCGCTGTTGGGTGAGTTTTATTTTACCGGGCCGGTGACGATCCAGGTTCAGCCGGCACCTGATGAAAAAGGTTCGAAATCGAGGCTGGAAGGCTTGTACTGGGAATCCATCATGAATGACAAAAATCCGGCTGTATTTGAGGCATATCTGAAGAAATATCCGGATGGTGAATTTGCAGACCTGGCCAAAATCAAAATAGCTGATCTGAAAAAAGAAATGACCCAAACAGGCACAACACCGGTTTCCGAATCCGTACCGATTTCTCCCAAGCAGCAACCCGCCCCCAATCAAAAGCCGATCGATCAACCAGCACCCAAACCGGATACATCAATGGCCCAGCCAAAACGCCAGAGTCCGGAAACAGCCACCACTCAGTCGTCCCAAAAGTTTACAATCGATTCCAACGGCATCATTAAAGACATCCAAACCGGTTATGAATGGATCGTAGGGCCGGACCAGGATATGACTTGGGATCAGGCCGATGCTTGGGCAAAAGGGTTGAAGATAGACAGTAAAGACTGGCGGCTTCCAACCAAATCCGAGGTGGCCACTATGCATCAAAAAGGAGCCGGTACCCGCAATCTGGATCCGGTATTTCAAACCAGCGGATGGTATATCTGGACAGGATCCGATGATCAATCCAATGCCTGGTCGTTTTATCTGTATGATGGTGAGGCCGTCAATTATTTGAAAAATGCAGATAAGCAGCGAAGAGCTTTTGCCATTAAATCTGCTGAAAAGACGGTACAGAAGGTTCCACCGGATAAGGCGTCTTCGGAAACAGAAAACCCAAAATACACCAAACTTGGGCAAAACGGTGAAACATTGCCGTTTTCGGCTACATCATGGATTATGGTGCGGGATAATAATACCGGATTGATCTGGGAGGTCAAACAGAACAAAAATGATGGCAGTGATTATGATAATCCGAATGATGCCGATAACAATTATAATTGGAATGATGCGAATCAGAAATTTATCACTGCACTCAATGACAAACGGTTTGGGGGGTATTCGGACTGGCGTCTCCCGACAAGAGAAGAGCTAAAAACTCTTGTGGATTCAAGCATATCCAACCCAGCGATCAACACAGACATGTTTCCTAATACCCAATCTTTGTGGTATTGGTCGTCAACTACCAGCGAGAGCAGTACCGACTACGCGTGGTTTGTGTATTTTTTTAACGGCTATGACAGCTACAGCTATAAGTCCAACTATCACTATGTCCGAGCCGTTCGGGAAGCAAGGTGACCGGTGATTGGATTATTGACCATTCAAAAAGGGTTTCATTGCATACGAATTTGATTCAGGGTTTTTCATTTTTCAAATAGGTGCTACATGCTTCAACCCTTTCTGACCGTAACAGATTTTGAAGAAATATATGCCAGCACAATGACCGGAAGGAATCCCAACAAATGCCAAATTTCCTGAATGGATTGGACACAGACATCCGCGCCGCCATAATTGCCCAACTTCGGAATTTGTGGACACATGGCAGCACGGCGCTGGAGGGCAATTCGCTGACGTTGGGCGAGACGGCGTTTGTCATTGAAGAAGGGCTGACGGTTTCCGGCAAGCCATTGAAAGATCATGAAGAAGTTGTCGGACATGCCAGAGGGATTGACATGGTCTATGACATGGTTAACCGCATGGGTGATATCACGGAATCGGATTTGTTCAATCTGCATCAGGCGGTTCAGACATCTGTCATTTACGATGTTTATAAACCCATCGGGCACTGGAAAAAGGAGCCCAACGGAACCTATATCATCGATGGCGATAAACAGGTCTTCTTTGAATACGCCAAACCAGATGATGTTCTGTGTTTGATGAATAAATGGCTTGACCTGTTGAACACGTTAATACGATCCTGTCATGGCCGGGATGATGCATTGACCGCATATGCGTCTCTTCACATGGCGTTTGTCTGGATTCATCCGTTTTTTGATGGAAACGGCAGAATGGCCAGACTGGTTGCCAATGTACCAGTTCTCAAATCCGGTTTTCCACCAATCATGATTCCAAAGCAGGACAGGAGAGACTATCTCCTTTGCCTCTCCCGCTATTCTTTGAATGTGGGTTCACCGGACAGCCAGTCCACGGTGCTTCCGATGAATGAATATCTGATTCAATTCCGGGAATTTTGTAACAAATCCTGGAAAGAATCCCTTGATCTTGTCGATGAGGCAAAACGGATACAGCGTGAAAGAAAGGGGTTGTCAGTAGTGTGACGTGTAATTATCAGAATTGATAATTTATATCTGCCTGAATTCAAATTGAAAATTCGGGCTTGATCCTAATTTGGCTCAAACGGGCTTGGTTCCAACTTTGTCCAAGGTGTAGGCATGGAGGTGTCAAAACAACATTTTGACCACAACGGAAAATGACATTGAATGATCATTAATTAAGTACGGGCAAAAAAAATACGGAGTTCATCATTTTTTGCTTTTTTCGTTTGATATTAACTGGTTAAACGAAATGAATCGTCTCTAATATACTGATAATATTGTTTATTGCATGTTTGTTCATTTATGTGTAGTTAGTGCAAATACAATATTGTAGTAAATTGCCCGTTTTTTCATCTCATATCATTTTCTCATGGGCGTTGTATGATGACATAACGCCATAGCAAACGGTAAGGGTAACTTCTCAATAAGTCGGGGTAATACTTTCTGGATTCCGGGTCAAGCCCGGAATGACGGAATAAAAATCTATTTGAATTCCATCGTCATTCCGGCGAAAGCCGGAATCCAGTTGTTGTCGGGATCACTCATTTACCCGGACTTATTGAGAAGTTACAGGCAAGGTATTGAAACGGCTCTATTATTAGAATAATCAGATATATCCGACCAGGGCGGACATGGGCAAACTCCTTTGTGCCTTTGCTTTTTGTGCCTGAATCGTTACTGAACGATCATGCTTTGTCAATAGTTGTTCCCCATAGTGGCCTTCCTCCGCTGGGATAGAGCGCTAACGGGCAACGGCAATTTTTGATAAAGTGTTTTGATACGGAAACTTGGGCGGGTGTTCGAAATCACGTGCGGGGTCAAATGATGAAAATCGATTTCAGTAGAACGCTTGGATTCAGGATCATGTTGAATTCGCTTAGCATTTTTTCAGCCATCTTTTTTCTGTCCGCACACGTGTCAGCATCTGAAATGGGAACGATTAAGCCCATCATAACCAATCCCGGCGTTACCAATGATACGGTACAGTCCAGTGTGGAACTCAGTATCAGCTCAAATCCGGATGGGGCAGTCATCTTTATTGACAATGCAATGGCAGGCATTACCCCATTCAAAGGCGTTTTGAAACCGGGAATGCTGTCAATCCGCCTGGAAAAAAACGGATACCAGGCATGCAAACAAAAAATTAAGCTTAGCCGGGATCAACGACTGCATTTTGAACTGCAATTGGAGGCAACAGCCCAGTCCAAATCAGAATCTGAGACAAAAAAACCGTCAGAAGTTGAAGAAACAGCATCCCGCACGCCACGGGATAAATCTCCGCCAAAAATCATATTGGCAGATGACGTAAATGAATCCATGGTTCACCAAAAACAGATTGTACTTTCTGGCAAAGCTGTTGATGATTCCGGGATATCGCTGGTGATGATCAACGGCAGGGATACGCCAGTTGATTCTGTCGGCAGGTTTGAACAAACAATAGACCTGAGTGATGGGAAAAATGTAATTGAGATAGTGGCACTTGATAAAGTCGGAAATAAACGTATCCAAACAATTGCCGTTCACCGGCAGACGATTCAAGCCGCACCTGCAGAAAACCAAAAGCCTTCGTTCCAGGAACTCTCCAACTGGTATAAAACACAATATGCTCTGATAATTGGTATTGATCGATATAAACGAAAGGATATCGGTCAGTTGAAAAATGCAGTCAACGATGCCAAATCCGTGGCAGAAATCATGACGTCCCATGGGTTTATCGTCAGCGAGTTATACAATGACAAGGCAACCCGCCAAAATATTTTGAACGCGTATTCATCAATTCATGAAAAATCCAAAGAATCAGACAGTTTTCTGTTTTATTTTGCCGGTCATGGTCAGGGAATAACCATAAACAGCCAGGAAAAACTGGGATATCTGATTCCCTATGATGCGGATGTTTCGCTTGGAGAACTCAATCTGATTCAATATGACAACTGCGCCATCAATTTGAATCAGCTTAATCATTATGCAAAAAACATGAAGGCCAAACACGTGGCATTGTTATTGGATAGTTGTTTTTCAGGATTGGCCATGACGCGTTCGGTTCCCAAAGCCGCCCAATCAGATCACGAGTACTATGAAGATCTCCTGTCCAGAAAGGCCATCAATATTCTGACAGCAGGAGATGATCAACCTGTCAGCGACGGAACCGAACACTCTCCCTTTACGCGCGCCATTATCAATGCCATAGGAAAAAAAGGCATTGATTTACATGACCGGGATGGATATGCGACCTTCAATCATCTTGCAATTTACGTCAAGGAGAAAGTTGAAAAAGATACAGCCCGAAAACAGCGGCCACAGTTTGACAATCTCAGCAGCGAAGATGGGGCCTTTATTTTTAAATTTCGATAACCTGTTTTCATGATTAACTTTTTATGTGGATATCCGGAGTGAAACATGAATTTGAAACAATGCCTTACGATTGTTCTTCTGCTTGTAATGGCCGGGTGTATGCCATCCGTCAATATGGAAAAAGGCAATGAATTCTATCAGTCCAAGGATTATATCAAGGCTGCGGAATACTACGAAAAGGCCATGCTGGAGGACGGATCGGACCAGAGTGATGTAAAAGAGCGATTGGAAAATGCCAAAATTGTGATCACCAATGATGTGATAACCCAATATGGGTATGCATCCATGACCGATCAACAGGATATGAACCAGATCGATATTCATATCGCAAAAATACGGGGGCTTATAAAATGGGACGATCGTCAGCAGCGAATGAAGCAGGAAATAGACCGTCTCAGTCAAAACAAAGACCGGCTCGTTATGGAAACACAAGCCAAAAGCAAGGAGTTTGATCGGTTGATACAAGCCGTTAATCAGCATATTGCTGTCTTTGACATGGATAACGCCAAAAACACATTTCAAAAAGCGATGTCAACCGGTGTCTTTTCACCTATAATCGATCAATATATCGGTCTTATCGGTAAACTGATCAATCTCCTGAATGAATATAGCCGCAATTTGTCATTGGCCAATGCCGACAATGCCGTTTCCAACCTGATGTCTTACAGGGATTTGTCCCCGGCGCCGGTTGAATTCAGCCGCATTCCCAACAAAGAGTACCTGATTACCCTGCTCGATAGTGAAATTACCCGATTGATAACCGATAACAAGTGGCGCCGTGCCTGGGAAAAAATGTCCCTGATCAACCTGCCTGAACTGAATGAAAAATATTCATTCATCAAAATCAATGGTTCGGATTACTATTATAAAAAAGCCCAGGAGGCATTTCATAACAACCATATCAATTTATCCTATCTCTATGCCGTTCAATCATCCAGACTGGATGAAAGCAATTTCAATAACCACCTGATTCTCAGGGATACACAGGATTTTGTCGATAAAAGCATCCATCGAAACATTGCCATATCGACCTTTGAACCCCCCTCAACAGACATCGATGTGGGCAAGCAATTTTCAGATTCGCTGATCAGCCAGCTTTACAAGACATTACCCTATGGCATCAATATTCTGGAACGGGAAAAAATCGATATGGCGATCAAGGAACAGCAGCAAGGATCGACTGTTTCCAGCAATATTCTGAATGCCGATCTGATTATCACAGGAACGGTTTCCCTTTTCAAAGTAGAATCGACCATCGAAAAACGGAACTCTTCGGCCAAAGTCAGCGTGGGAGAAGACATTTCAGAAAATCCGGAATTCGCGCAAATGGTCAGAATGTTGGGGCCTGATACTCAAAAATGGCCATCCGTTCCACCCAAGGTCATTAAGACACCCCGATATGAAATCGTAAATTACACCAAAGGTACCGGCAAATTGAAAGGATTTGCAAAGGCGACTGTCCGGGTATTTGATACGCAGAAAGGAACGATTGAATTTATCAGAGAGTTTGACTCCAATGTTGAATATGCCAGCGATTTTCAGGATGAGGTCAAGGATGCCGGCATCGAATCGATTCCCATGAAACTGCCTACCGAAACAGAAACCAAAGAAAGTTTGAGAAGCGATCTGGTCAGACAGATTGCGGCAATTGTCAATAAATTGTTTGAGAACCAGGAAAATCGATTTTTCAATCTGGCCAACCTGTATATGGAACGTCAGGAGATTGAAAGCAGTCATGCACCGTTAGCCCAGGGATATTATTATTGTGTGAAAGAAAATTTATTCAAAACCAAACCGGTTTGCGGAAAAATGGATGAACTGATCAAACAACTTGTTGAATAGACAAAGATATCTGAATCATTTGGAGGAATGTATATTGCCAACGGCCACAATCCAAAAAAATTGAATCACAGGGAACAAACCTGCGATTTTTTTCATCTGTAATATTTAAAGACAAAACAGTTATTTTTTTGAAGATGTTTCAAAACAACAAATCAACAAAAAGGAGAATGGCTATGAAAATGAGCAAACTTATTGTAATTTCTGTTCTGTCAGTTGTTTTTGCCGCAGGTTTGGCTATTGCCGGGTCATCAACCAATGTCATAGATGTCAAGGAATCGACTAACATAAGCGATGAGAAATCAGTCGCCATAACAGGTGTATCAGTTAATGCAGGTGATGGCACTGCACAGAATACTGTTGGGGCCGATACAGTCATCAATAAAGCGGAAGATAACGCCGTTGCCATTTCCAACTCGGCGTTGAATCTGGGGGATGGAACAACAACCAATGAGGTAAAAGATGCGTCAATCATAACGAATACTGCCAAAAATAAATCGGTTTCCATATCCAATACATCCATAAACCTTTCCGGTAGCGGCGGCGGACAAATGGGAAAATTGGGTGGAAAATGAGAACAGGGAGCAGGAGAGCTAACGGCAAAGTTGGCTGAAATAGAACTGACTGACCACCCAAAATAACCTGAAGGCTAAAATACTATAGGACTTTCAGAAAATTAATTTCGCAANNCATTCCCGACCGATAACGCAGCGAAATTATTTCTCTGAAAGTCTATATCCGGCATTCGGGTTATTGCATAATAAATTCCTGACATTGAAAATATGGGAAAGGAGATATTCCATGAAAACCATCTTTATCACTGCTGCCATGATTTGTGTTTTGATTCTTGGGGTTGGCAGTATGGCCATGGCCGGATCAGTCAGCAACACAGTTACGGTAAAAGGTGATACCACGAACACAGTCACCGGATCAGGCTCTGGCGACAAAGCCATAGGTATTACCAATTCCGCGATCAACACGGGATCAGGCAAGATAATCAATGACATTACCGTAAAATCTGTAAGCAATACAGCAGAGGGAGAAGGTGCTGTGGGGATATCCAACTCCGCCATCAACTCCACCAGTGATACCACTACCAATATTATTGATGAAGGCGATGGGAAGGTCACCAATACTGCCAAAAAAAATGCCATGGCAATCACCAACTCCGCCATCAATGGTAAAATGCCGCAATGATGACCAGATTATCAAGGTTCACATTTACAGGAGATGATTTTTATGAAAAATATTGGCATCATCATTGCCTCGTTCATGATTATTGCCGGATGGACAGGTCTGGCATCTTCCGGTTCTGCAACCAACCGTGTAACAACAGAAACGTCAACAAAAAATGTGGCTTCTGGCCCATCGTCGGGTGACAAGGCGATTGCGATTTCCAATTCGGCCATTAACTTGGGATCTGGGAAAGCCAGCAATACGATCAACGTAGAAACGGTTACCAATATGGCGGATGGGGAAAACGCTATTGCCATATCCAATACCACCATAAACACCGCTGGTGGAACAGTCAGCAATTATGTGAATAAGAATAACGTTGTCAATAAAGCCAAAGAAGACACCGTTTCCATCCGTAATTCCATTGTTAAGGGAAAGATTCCCAAGTAACAGGTGTATCCAATTCTGTAATCCGTTATCAAGCGGGAGGCAATATGACATTTTATCAGGCAGCAATTATGGTAATGGCTGGTTTGTCTCTTCTATTAATCAAAAACGCCACAGCCGGAGATGAACTTCGTGACAGAATTTCACAAAAGGTATCAAACAATCAATCCGTTTCTGACAAACAGCACAACTGGAGTTATTCGAGCGTCAAAATGGAAAGTGAAATGGGCAGAATCCGTAAAGAACTGGAAAAAAACCTCGATGACGAAACCCGGCAGCAACTTGAGGAAGAACTTGCAGCGATATCTGCATCCATATCCTCTGACGGTGGTAACACCTACATTGAAAACAGTGTGATCGTTCCACCCGGCGCAAATGTTTATGGGGATGTCAATGTTTATGTCAATGAAAATTAGGGCAACCAATTGTATTCTCAGATAAAATCATCCCACATAATGACAAATCTGTTTTCCCCACCCCTCTTTATCCTGAAGGCTATATCATCCAATCTGATGGATGACAAAGGAGCGCACATGATACGGCATTCTCCGGTGAACACCCGGAAATTGTTGCCTTTCTGCCTGATGATCCTATTTTTGTTTTCTGCCTGTGCAGTGACAGATGTCAAGGTTGATCTCCCGACAGAAATGCCTGTGGTCAAATCCACCGTATTTGGTGATATTTTACCCAGACTGGGCAAAATGAGTGAAATCTATCTGGATTCAAAAGTGAATATACAGGCTACGCCCATACGTGATGATACAGGTATTTCAGAAGAAAACTATGATGCCAAGGAGTTGCCCCATGATATAACAGAAATTGTCAAAAGCAGTCTGAATGCCATAGGCGGAAACGTGGTGTATATTCCCTATGATCCGTCCTATATTCAAAACAGCAAGGTAACCGGATATTCTGATTTTTCCGGTAAAGTAAAACCGCATGTGATCATCACCGGCGGTATTACAGAATTCGATCGAAACCTGGAGTTCAGGGAAAAAGGTAAAGACATGGGTGTTACCAGTCCTCAGATCACGGGATTGCCGGATTGGGTCCCATCTGATACCATTTCGATTCAAAACCGGCAAAGCCAGCGGGAAAGCATGTCAAGTATTACACTGGATTTCAATCTGGTGGATTTTGAAACACTGACCGGCATTTCTAAAACCCAGGCTGTCAATTCCATGAAGATCTATAAAGGCGCCAATGACAAAGAATTTGGAATCACCCTGTTGGGGCCGACATTCGGATTTAATTCGGCCATGACCAGAGTACAGGGAACCCATGCCGCCATTCGCCTGCTGGTTGAACTAAGCACAATACAGATTGTTGGCAAATACCTCAAGTTGCCTTACTGGAGATTGTTACCCGATGCCAGCCCGGATCCGGCAGTCATGGATGCTGTTCAGACAGACTTTTATCAGATGAGTCAGGAAGAACAGATTGCAGCCATCCAGCGGTTACTCTATCTGCATAATCATGATGTGTCGATTACCGGACAACTGGATCAGGATACCCGGAACGCGTTGAAAAAATTGGGACCACAGGCAGGGGTTGATTCATCCACATATATGTATTTGTACAATTCCGTACCGATAGACACCTTTCGCCACCTGGCACTAAAAAACAGTGTCCAGAAAATCGCTGCCCAAAAAAAGATTTCCACCAAACCCATCGCTGATGTATCGGCAGTCGAAACATCGCCTATTACAGCGACCAAAACGGCGCCCGTACCACAAACACAGAAGCAATTGGCTCATCAGGAATCCCAAGCACCTTCTTCCAAAGCCACGGCTCCGGCCCAGGAGGATATCCCTTACGCAAGTGTTGTGTCCATGCTGACCAAACTGGGAAAGAACTCAGCTCCTTCTGGTTTTGACATGTGGACCGACCGACAGCAGTTTTCCATCGGTGATTCCATAAAATATTATTTTCAAACCGGAAAAGACTGTTATGTCGTGGTTGTCGATATCACGACAGACGGCAAGGTCATTCAATTGTTTCCCAACCGGTATCACTCAGAAGCGGTTGTATATGCAGGCAAAACCTATGTGATTGTTGATGACAGGGCAGATATGTCACTGGAAGTGACCGGCCCTGCCGGGCGCGAGGTAGTCATCGCTTTTGTATCCGAGCATCCATTTGAATTGTTCCCAACAGATTTCAGCAATCAGCCTTTTGTTGAGCTTTCAAAAAATCCGGATAGACTGAAAACAGTCAGCAGTCGAATCCAATGTGCTGAGAAATTGAATGTATCTCAAAAATGGATCCAATACAAAATTATCGGAAAGTAGGATGAACCGATTTTCACGTTTATTTGACAGGAGATGCTTATGAAATATATGGCAACTATCGGTTTATTGTTGATTCTGATTTGTTCTGTTTCAGCGTTTGCCCAAACCTGTGACAATGCCGAGACCGAACTGGAAACAGCCATGTCTGCAACCACACCTGCAGTACAAATTGACAAGCTTGTTCAATTGCTTCAGCGCTGCCCGGACTTTTCCAAGGGTCTGAACAATCTGGGGGTTCTTTATGAAGAACAGGGTAAACTGAAAGATGCGACAGAACTCTACCGCAGGGCCATTCACACGGATCAACGGTTTCCTTATCCGTATGTGGGTTTGGGAGATATTTATTTCCAGCAGAAGCAGGTCAGCCTGGCTGCAGCCATGTATAATGAGGCGCTGATTCTGTATCAGTCGCCCACGGTTTACAATAAGTATCCGGATCTGAAACCGGATATCCCCCGGATTCAGGAACGCCTCAAACACTGTCAAAGCGCCATGCCGGTTGCAACCAGAAGCCTGAAAGTGGTCACTTCGGATGTCATCGAATCCCAGTTGAAGACAGAGCCAGAAGAACTGACCCGGGGGGTTCAATACAAACCCAAAACACGCCCCAAAATTACATTGATGATCAATTTTGACTTTAATAGTGCCGAGATATCCAGTGCCTCTTTTCCTCAAATGGAAGAAATTGGCAAAGCCTTGTACTCCGATACCCTCAAATCCTGCATTATAGCAATCGAGGGGCATGCCGATGCCACAGGCAGTGATGAATACAATCAATATCTGTCTGAAAGACGGTCAGCCAGCGTCAAAGAATTTCTTGCAACGCGCTATGGAGTCACCGTAAAACGTCTGAAAACAGCCGGTTATGGTGAAAGTCGTCCCATCGATTCCAACGAAACCGAACAGGGACGGGCAGCCAATCGGCGGGTTGAACTGGTGAATATGGGATCGATGTAGAGATGATGCAGGAGCATCGGATTACTGTTTTATAGTTTTTCAGATAACGATATTGGGTGCATTATCGGTCGGGGATTTCCTACATGGCCTATTCCCGACCCGCTGCCTTTTCAAAACCATTATCTGAAAAGCTATAGCTGGGAAAGGCCTTTATGAATACCAGATACTCTGATATCTATATTTTGCTTTTGGCTTTTTTTGGGATTTCTCCTGGCCAGATTCAGGCGGCAAAGGAGGATTTGTCTGAAAAAAGGGGGGTACTGATGAGCTGCAGAATTTGGCGCTTCTTTCCCAAAGCTGGGTTTCGATACCGAGATCGGCATCCTTCATTCTCTGGATTACACTTTTTGCTCAAGTCCTGATTTCAGGTGTCAGGAACTGGAAACGCCGCCACTAAAACCTAAAAAAATGCCTTCACAAACAGGCAAAGTGTAAACTATTTTCCGACATTTTTGAAGGATGCCGGAAAATGGATCTCTGCTGAACGAGTTCTATTTTATTTAACATAACAATATCTTTTGATAAAGTAGCATCCTGAGGTAAATATTCGGTAAACTGGTTGAGAATTATGAACGATATCTATGATATCAGGTTGTTACACTTCATCATAAACCTGTTTACCGAATATTTACATCCTGAGAGGCGCCTTGAGTGGTTATGACAGGCAGTTTTGTTTCGATTTCTGCTGCGGGTGACAGAACAGGCAGAATACATATGGCTGAAAAAATACTCAGACAATTCCACATCACCCTGGAACAACTGATTCTGTTAAAGGCTGTCTTCATGATTTTTTACCATGGCGACGTAATGAGGCATGAACGAATATCCATTGTGGTACATTCCCGATAGATTACACCCCGGATTCATCCTTTCCGATCGAAACGGTATCGGCTTTCCAGATATCCCGATTGTATTCCTGAATGGTTCGGTCAGAAGAAAATCTGCCAATCCGCGCCACATTGATGATGCATTTTTTCAACCAGGCATCGGGATCGGCAAACAGGCGGTCCGCTGACATCTGAGCCGCATGGTAGGCATTGAAATCCGCCAGAACCAGATATCTGTCCTCATTCAGAAGCTGATCCATCAACGGTTTGAACAGGTCGGGTTCTTCCGGACTGAAAAATCCCTCACGTATCAGATCAATGGTCTGTTTCAGCACCGGGTCACGATTGTAAAATTCCCAAGGATGGTAATCGACGCTCACCCGGGATATTTCTTCTGACGTCATGCCGAATATAAAAATGTTTTCTTCGCCGACTTCCTCCATGATTTCAATGTTGGCGCCGTCCAGGGTCCCGATGGTCATGGCGCCATTGAGAGCGAATTTCATGTTTGAAGTGCCGGATGCCTCGTATCCCGCGGTGGATATCTGTTCGGAAATGTCTGCCGCCGGAAAAATCCGTTCTGCCAGAGATACCCGGTAGTTGGGTAAAAACACCACATTCAGGCGATGCTGTGTGGATGTGTCCCGGTTGATCATTTCTGCCGTATGACAAATAAGTCTGATGATCATTTTGGCGGTATGATAGCCTGGAGCCGCCTTGCCACCGAAAAAAAACGTGCGGGGACGCATGTCGATATCCGGATTGTCCTTGATCGTCAGCCACAGATAAATGACATGGAGGATATTCATGATCTGCCGTTTGTATTCATGAATCCGTTTCACCTGGATATCAAATATCGAATCCGGATTGACCATCAGGCCGGTCAGCTTATGGCAGATATCCGCCAGCCGAATCTTGTTCTGCCGTTTCACCGCCTGCCATTCTTTTCTGAACACCGCATCCTCTGCATGGGATTCAAGCTTGCGAAGCTGATCCATATCCCGAATCCACCCGACGCCGATATTGCTGCTGATCAGTTCGGACAAACCGGGGTTTGCCGTCAACAGCCATCTGCGGGGTGTTATTCCATTTGTTTTGTTATTGAACCGGTTGGGAAACATTTCATCAAAATCCCGCAGTTCACCTTCGCGGATCAGTTGGCTGTGCAATTTGGCAACACCGTTGACAGAATGAGACCCCACAATAGAAAGATGGGCCATCCGGATTTTTTTCTGCTCGCCTTCCTCGATCAGGGACATGCGTCTCAGTCTGTCGGGGTCGCGCATGAAACGTACAGAGACATCCCGCAGGAAGCGGCGGTTGATTTCATAAATGATCTGAAGATGTCTGGGCAGCATGTTTTCAAACATGGATACCGGCCATTTTTCCAGTGCCTCGGCCAACAGGGTGTGGTTGGTAAATGCGCAGGTGCGGGTGGTAATATCCCAGGCCTTTTCCCACGACATGCTGTATTTGTCAATAAACAGGCGCATCAGTTCCACAATGGCCAATGAGGGATGGGTGTCGTTCAGATGAATGGCCACCTTGTCCGGAAAGGCGTCAAAATCATCGTGATTGACCCGATACCGCCGGATGATATCCTTGATGGAGCAGGATACAAAAAAATATTCCTGCTTCAGACGAAGTTCCTTGCCCACAAACTGCTGATCATTGGGATAAAGCACCTTGGAAATATTTTCCGATATGTTTTTTTCCTCAACCGCCTTCAGATAATCGCCATCCTGGAAATAATCCAGATCAAACTCCTTGGAAGCGCGGGCGGACCACAGCCTGAGGGTGTTGACCGTGTTGTTGCCATATCCGTCTATGGGAACATCATAGGCAATGCCAATGACATTGCTGGTGTCATGCCACTCGGATTTCAGTGATCCATCGGATTGACGGATTTCCTTTACCTTGCCATAAAAGTGCACATTGAAGGCATACTCCGGTCGCGCAATTTCCCAGATATTGCCAAACTTCAACCAGTTCTCGGGCAGTTCAACCTGCCCCAGATTTCGAATGGCCTGGTCAAAAATGCCAAACTCATACCGGATTCCATACCCGTACGCCGGCAACTCCAGTGTCGCCATGGAATCCAAAAAACAGGCGGCCAGCCTGCCCAATCCGCCATTTCCCAGTCCCATATCGGGTTCTTCTTCGGCCAGATCCGCGATATCCACATGAAGCTCTTCCATGGCCTTTCGGGCTTCACCGTAAATACCCAGATTGATCAGGTTGTTGGTCAGTGCCCGCCCCATCAGATATTCGGCCGAAAGGTAATACACCCGTTTGACATCCTCATTATAGTATTGCTGCTGGGTTCGAATCCACCGTTCCACCATCCGGTCCCTGGACGACAGGGCCAGTGCCTGATACATGTCCTTGCTGGTTGCGGTGTACTGATCTTTTGACAGGGAATACTCCAGATGATTGGCAAATGACAGTTGAATGCTTTTGGCATTCATCCCCTTGTTGAACGTTCCCCATGATTTGAACATGCCACTGGATTTCATATGGCCTGGCCTTTCCATTGGATATGAATGGTTTCAAGGAATCTGTTATGGCTTTCCAGATAATCAAAAATTTCGAAACTCAAAAGCAAATTTTAACCGGTTTGGATAGACTGAAAGATTTTATCAAATTGGGATTGTTTCCAACATTGCCATTCATAATCATCAAGGAAGTATTTTGTCTGAACCGATGCGCCGTATGGAACCGTCAATGCCGCAGACGTTCGGGCAGCGCGGTACCGGTTCCGGCCCGGGTCATGAGTATCTGCCAGACCTGGATATTCCGCGCGCGGAAGGCTCCGGCGCAGGAGAGCAGATAATACTCCCACATGCGTTTGAAATGTATTGATTATAAGAATCCAGAAACGATAAAAACAGGTCGTTATCCAGATCGTAATGGCGTTCGGCAATGATGCGCGAACGGTATCTGGACTGACAATTGAACATAATCGATGGCAAAAAACGAAACCAGTACCGCCAATCGGTAATGACTTTCTCCTCGATATCGCTTTTCAGGAGGCGGTAGAAAAACGCATCCAGACGCTCACAGTCCCACCAGCCATCCATGTAGGCTTCACCGAGTCCCAAATTTCTGTCCCGCAGAATCCGATTGTACAGTTTTTGGTTGTGAACCTGAATGTCCCAGGGACGGGCACCGTTGACCGTCACACCGGCCTGGGCAAACAATTGTTGAATGAGCCGCTCAGACATGATGGTTTCTCCTTTTTGAAAATTTGATTTTCCTGTCTGGAGGTATCGCGCCATTGGTCATTCTGGAAAAGAACATTTGGGGATTGTTTCATAATGTTCATTATAAACGCCTCGTTCAGCCGCCAAAGGCCTATCCTTTTCCTGCTGCCTTTTCATAATCATTATCCCCAATGCCCCCTTTTGTAAAGGGGAATTGATGTTTGATTGAATCCGGCCCGGGGTGATTTTTTTGTTTGGGTCATTGTTTCGGATTTCATGCTTCGAATTTCAGGTTTCTATTCTGGCGCAATGATATTGAGAGGCGGGGGTTATCGTTTCTTTTCAGGTATCGGCACAACCAGAACCGGTATTGGGCTGTCTTTCAGAACCGTTCTGGAGATGCTGCCCATCAGGGCCGACTGGACAAGGCCCATCCCCTTGTTACCCATCACCAGCATTTCATAGGCGCCAGTTGCGGCATAATACAGGATTCGGTTTGCAGGATGCCCGGTTTCCACGATGACATTCCGGATCAGCAGTGGGCAGGTCGGAACCTGTTCGGCGGCCTGCATGCAAAACCGTTCGATCGATGACCGGATTCGCACAATAAGATCGGCCTCGCTTTTTTGATGCATTTCCGCGACATCCCCGTAACCCAGAAAAGCGGCCACGACCAGATTCGCATTGGGGGGCAACTTTTCGAAAACATGCAGAACCGTGATGTCGGCCTGACAGGATTCCGCCATACTGACGGCATAACCAAATGCCTGGTTGGCCGTTTCCGAAAGGTCGGTTGCAAAAAGGATATGGTTGATCTGTGGCTTGTGAAAACTCTGGATTGGTGTCATGGAATGCCTCCTGTAACAGGATAATCATTGATTGGTATTACGCCGTGGCGTTGTCAATCTTATTGTCTGATATGAATTGGTGATCGCTGACCGCCATATTGACCGGATGACCCAGTATTTCCTTTTCAGAAATTATCAGAACGATAGCCCCGCAACGGCTTACCGATGTTGGAATGACCTGAACGATCTGTCAGACAATGCACCG
>DFZE01000145.1:4377-10685 GCA_002382065.1 Desulfobacteraceae bacterium UBA4064 | reverse complement strand
GTTACCAGACGCTGACGAACTGGATTAAAAAATATGGGATTGAATAAAGATGGCATTGGGATTGCGTGACTCATTTTCAACTGCGCAACATGGCAATACAGACCGATATCACATCAACAGAAAGAATTCTATTATGCTGACCGAATATCAGATTACCAATTTCAAGTCTCTGGCTTCCGCCACCATTCCAATCAAACCTATCACGCTCATTTTTGGGCCCAATTCATCCGGGAAAAGTTCGATTCTGCAGTCATTGTTGGTGCTCAAGCAATCAATAAAAAACGATTCAGGACTTCTTACTCAAGGTGATCTTATAGATATTGGTAATTATTTTAGTATGATTCATAAACATGATATCAATAAAAACTTTTCCTTCAAAATTACGCTGTTAAAAAAAGATGCATTGCTTGAGCTTACACCTGAGCTTGATTGTCTTCCTGAGGGAAATCAAGTAAAAAGAGACGATTTGAACCCAGCATATGAAAAATATTTAATATCGGTGATTTTAATTCTATCGGTATCAGGGTTATACTGTCATGTGATAATCGATTATCAGTAAATACTGAACAAATAGAGCTTTTTATGGGAAATGATCCTGCCCCGCTTTTTGTTTATAGAAATGAGATACCGGAATATTATGATCAGAACAAAATCCGCTATGTTGATGACGGTTTTTTTATTTAGGGAAATTAACTTTTTACATGAATTTTGGAAAGATTATCTTATAGATATTCCTGAAGATATTTCAGTTTTTGCTGAATGTCCCACGATGATGCAAATTTTATCTGAAAGAAAAGCCAAAAATATTGAACGGCTATTAGCGGCCGGTTTAAGAGAACGCTTTTTTGAAATGGATTACAGCACCCAACAAATTGATTCAATCAACGAGAAATTGAATTTGCTCGATATTGGTTATGAACTAAAGCAAATTAAATTTTCCAGTGATGCAGTTGATATTCAGGATGAATTTCAAATTCGCCTCTATGACAAAAAGAATGGAGTTCATGTAAAGCTATCCGATGTGGGTGTTGGCGTCAGTCAGGTGTTACCCATTATTGTCCAAAGTTCGATATCTGGAAACGGCATATTGTTGATTGAACAGCCAGAGCTTCATCTGCATCCAGCGCTTCAGGCTAACCTTGCAGATGTTTTTATTCATTCAGGGGGCCACGTTTTAATTGAAACCCATTCCGAACATCTCATTCTGAGAATTCTCCGCCGAAAGTATCTGGGGCCTGGCGCCAACACACTGACGTTTGTGTCAGATACTGCTGATTCCCCACGCGCCGGAATGCTGGCAGGAGCTGAAATGGCTGGAAACATTGTGGCGGGGAATTCTGGAAGATTTCAAATGGCAAAGGGATTATCCCTGGCAGTTGCTGTATCTTTCCGAAAAATCGCCGTCGGATGACCCTTCTTCCGGATCCATACCATCTTTTTCCATATTCTCCCGATGTCCGATGCTGATTGCCCAGCCGCGGGAGTATTATCATGCGGTTGACCGTCGATCATCATCCCTGCTGATCAAGTGTCTTTCGATAATGGCCCATATGACAGAGGGGCTCCTGCAGTTGTTCCAGAAAAATGTGCTCAACCCCATCTTTGCCATCGGATACGCCAATATCCATGAGATGATGGCCGGAGCGGAGCTGTATGGTTTCCGAATGAAAATTTTTCGGGACGCGTTGCAGCAACACGATCTGACGGAACGGATGCGGTTATTGCGAAATGATGACTGGATTCCGGGTGACGGAGATTATATTGGCGGTTTGCACTACCGGTATGCCCAGGAAAAATTGCAGCATCTGTATCTGGATACCCTGGACGGAAATGATTTGCTGAGGGGCAAGGCACTGTTTTTGTGTCATACCATTTCCACCCAACCCCCTGTCGGTTTTCCGGATGATCTGGCCGCCAGGCCAATTCATCTGGGGTTGATTGCCCCATCGCCAGGGAAAAAGTTGTCCATCGAACAGGAACATCTGCTTGAACTGGAACAATTTTTGTCCCTCTTTGCCAGGGTATGCCGGTGGGAATCCCGAAATCAGGGCAGTCTGGAACAATTCCTGTCCCGGGCAAGCCGGATTGTCGGCGATGAAAAAACCCTGGAACGGGCATTGGGATATCTTCTGCATATGGGGAAGGATATTTTGGGTTTCTACCTGATGCTGTGGGAAGCGGTACTGATCACCGACTACGACGATTGTAACAGGTGCAAGATCATTGAGCCGGCCAGACAACAACAATTATGAATTTTCCTTTCATACTTCAAACTTCATACTTTTAGACATGGCCGCAATCATGATCAAAACCGGAAAGAAAAATAAATATGTATGAAAGCAATCCGCTGGTTTTGTACGAAACCCTGAATCAAACCCTGCGCCGCTACATATCCACAACCCTTCCGATCAGCAGACGTTATCCGCGGCTTCAGGACGCATTTCAGAAACTGCTGAACGAACAGGAACTGGTCAAGGGTCCGTTTGTGGAGGCATTGCCCGATTTCAAAAAGGGACATAACCCGGGTGCGCTGCTTCGGTGCAACGGTGGTTTTTTACATGACACGCTGGGACAACTGCCGGAAAACATCCTGAACCGCAGGTTGCATGATCATCAGGAAAAAGCCATATCCCTTGCGTGCAAAAAAGGAAGAAATATTCTGGTCGCCACCGGCACCGGCAGCGGCAAAACCGAAACCTTTCTCTATCCAATCGCCAACCGGCTTCTGGATGATCCCAATCCCGAACAGCCGGGTGTCAGATGCCTGATCATCTACCCCATGAACTCTCTGGCAAACGATCAGTTGTACTACCGGATCGCGCCGTTGTTCGGGAAATATTTGGGGTCGGCCCACATCACATTCGGACGATTCACATCCCAAATTCGGGCCAAAACACACCGCCGGGAGGAAGAAACCCGCCTCAAACAAAACGAGAAACTGATGTGTGACGCCCTATGAAGACCGGCATGGGAAATATCCCGGAATGAACCGACGGCGTCAGAGGCGGGCCGATGAAGCACGTCTCATCACGATCCCCCGGGAAGATATGTTCAGGGACAGTGATCATGTGGCGGTCCGGACTGCGCTATTGAGAGCACAACCGACAGATGAGGATCAGCAGCCGGGTCGTCTGTTTATCGTGAACAGGGGGGTTTATGGGTTCGGCTATCATATTTGTCCACTTTGCAACCATGCCGAACCGGCACTCAAACCCCAGGCGATCAAAAAAAAGCATACTGAACCGCTGACCGGAAAAACATGCCGGAATGAGCAACTCATATGGCCTCAGGATTTGGCCCATTCCTTTGAAACGGATGTATTGACGATCCGCTTTACCAAGCCGATTGCCCAGGCCCCTGCAGACACCAGGAGCCCCCGACAGGTTATGGAATCCTTCACGCGCACCCTCAGTGAGGCCCTGCGGTTTGCCGTAACGGATCTGTTACAAATCCAGGCATCCGAAATACGGGCCACATTCCTCAGAAACAACCGGTTTGCAGATGCTGTGCTGTATGATTCCTGTGCAGGGGGCGCCGGGTATGCGGTTCAGTTGCATCAGGACATATCCATGTTGACGGTTTTGAAACAGGCTGTGGCGAGACTCACCTGTCCCAGATCATGCAGTTCCGCATGCAGCGCATGTTTGTGTGATTATTCCAATCAACTGTCATGGGATCAGTTTGACCGGTTTCCTGTTCTAAAATGGTTTGAAGAATTGATTGACAATGCAAAACCGGATGTTTTTGTGAATGCAGGCGCGGTGAAATGGACAAATGCCAGTTTGAACGGATTGTCTGAAAGACTGTCCGGGACAACGCAGATATTTCTGTTCGGCATCAGCCTGGATGCCATTGAAGGGGAAGACGAAACAACACGGGAATGGCTGGTGCATACGCTGAATGACGGCAAGCGCCTCTCCATTCATCTGGCCCGACCATTTGAAGTGGTTCCGGGTCGATTGGGGTCAGGAATGCGCCAGACACTGAGACATCTTTATCCATATGTGCGGGATGGCCGTCTCAGGATCGGACATATCCCGGATTTTGATGAGAGCGAGGTCAATACACTTCCCAGAATATTTATTGAAGCAGTTCCGGAAACGCCGGCATGGTTCAGTGAACGCCCAACCCCGCCACTGTTGCAGGATTTGTTGCCGGAGCCAATTTATCAGCATTCCCTGAGCCATGACATGGCGACAAAACTGACTGAAATGATATCGAAAACGGTTTACTGTTCCCCGGACAGGATTCGCGGCGGGATTCCCGTTCAACAATGGGAAATACCCGAAGGTAATGCGCGCAACTTGAATGACATCTTTTCCGTTCTTCAGGGCGCCTATATTGATCAGATTGTTATCCGGGATCCCGATTGCGGCGCCGGAGATTTACAAATATCCCGTCTTGTTCAGTTGATCCAGACTGTTTCAGCATTGGCCGATGACATCAAAGGCATGACAATCCATTGCCGGGAACAGAATTTTCGGGATAGTGGATATATGGCGCCGTATAAAATAAAGGAATTGCTGAACAGTGCCATCAGCAACAATTTCCCCTCGATAAAATCTGTCATCCATGTTCACAATGATAAAACAGGCAGGATATTTCATGACAGAACACTGGATTTCCAGGCAATTGACAGTGACGGATGTTCTGTCACACATCAATACGATTTGTCTGGCGGGATTGATTTTTTGATGGGTAATCATACATCGACAGAGGTTTACCGGTATGAGATCGTATAGCAGGGACTTGGTTCCAATTCGGTCCCATGGCGTGTCAAAATGAAATTTTGACATAAAGCTCAAAAACCTTGAATATACATTTGGTCATGTAATTTCAGGCAGTTTTTTATGATGAATTTATAACAGCGCCACCCCATAAAGGAGTACCCCATGCGCCGATTCCATTCCTACGGGCCGGTTGATCAGGATATCCATTTTTGCGTCCCTCGAAGCGGACTGGTGGAAAACTGCTTCCATTCCATTGTCGGTGAACCCGGTAAATCCGGCCATTTTTTCACCATCTGGGCGCCCCGTCAGACCGGCAAGACATGGCTGATGCATCAGGTAAAGCAGCGGATTGAACAGGAAGTTCCGGACCGGTTCATCATCGGAAGCATGTCCATGCAGGGGGTAATTTTTGATACGGATGATCCAAAGCCCCAGACAACCCTGTTACAGCAGATTCCACTTTTGGTGCTGGATGCATTTGACAAAGAAATCGATGTGCTGGAAAGCATCCATGAATGGGGAGCCCTGTTTCACCGAAAAAAAGGCTTGTTTGAAAAACCGGTCATCCTGTTTATCGATGAATTTGACAGCCTGCCATCTGTCATCATTGACCAGATTGTCACACTGTTCCGCAATATCTATCAGTCCCGGGAACACTACTGGCTTCACGGCCTGGCCCTGATCGGTGTAAAGGCCGTGCTGGGAGTAGAAAGTCTGAAGGGCTCGCCGTTCAACATCCAGCGAAGTCTGCATGTGCCCAATTTTACAGCAGATGAGGTGGTCAGTCTGTTTGATCAGTATCAGGGGGAATCCGGTCAACCGGTTCATCCGGAAGTGGTTCAGAAGGTGTTTGAAGTGACCAATGGTCAACCCGGGCTTGTCGGCTGGTTTGGGGAGTTGTTGACCGAGAAATACAACCCGGGGCATGACAGACCGATCTGCCTGGATATCTGGAAAACCGTTTACCAAAGGGCATTGTTTACCGAGTGGAACAATACGGTTCTGAATCTGATTGTCAAAGCCAGAGGCGCGTATCGTTCCCATGTCGTGGATCTGTTTGGCAAATCGGATATTCCCTTCAATTTGCGTGTGGAATGGTGCAGTTATCTCTTTTTGAACGGTATTATCGATTATGCGCCCCAAACCAGTGACGCGGGTGACGTTCGGGATGTCTGCCGGTTTTCATCGCCGTTTATTCAAAAATGTATTTATGACAGTCTGACCAATGACCTGATGGGAGATCGCCTGCCCATTCTGGCGCTGGATGTTCTGGACGATCTGGCGGATGTGTTTGCGGGAGAAAACCTGAATCTGCCATCACTGATCAAGCGTTACAGGGCGTATCTGGTTCGGATGAAGGCCAGAGGATTGAATCCCTTCAAAGACCAGCCGCGTCGGACCGATCAGCATTACACCGAAGCTGTGGGACATTTCCATCTGTATGCGTGGTTGAAGGAGGCGGTCGGGAGGCGATGTGTCATCAGTCCCGAGTTTCCCACCGGTAATGGCAAGGTGGATATTCATGTCCGATGTAATGGGAAACATGGGATTATCGAAGTCAAAAGTTTTATCGACATG
>DFZE01000145.1:0-4207 GCA_002382065.1 Desulfobacteraceae bacterium UBA4064 | reverse complement strand
GTCCCGCAACCGGCTGCCGGATTTCCCATGCATTCCCGATGACAGAAAACACGGGTTGACGGAATTGAGTCCTCGGATTATGATCAAAACCATCTGATATTCCCCGTTCCCTGAAGCGCCAGTATCTGGATGTGGTGATTGTTGAGCGCGAAGATGGAGAACCTGATCTGACAGACATCTGTGACGGTTTTGACAACCTTTCCCGCCACAATCTGCTAAGCTACAAGTTCAAACATCAGTCCCTGAATGCTTGGGCGCTGGAAGAGCTGATTGGGCATTATGTCAAATATCAGAAGATTATTGGAAAAAGCCAGATACGGACAGATGATATCCGGCTGTATGCCATCAGCACACGGAGACTTTGGGTCGGACCAAGACAATCAATTGATTTTATTATAAAAAGACAAAAAAGATGGGATGTTTCCCGCCCTATGAACGCTTTTTTTGCAGACAAATGGAACTTCAAAAAAAACAGCGGCCCAATCCAACAAGAACATTCTGCGGGCGAGCCGCAGATGTTCACGTATCCACTGATCAATATTTTAGTTACAATTAGTGGATATGCAACAAAACAAATTAAATATCTGCTTCCGTCATAAGGTAACATATCGAATTTGATAAAAAATTAGATAATCACCAGTAAATATTCGGTAAACAGGTTTATGATGAAGTGTAACAACCTGATATCATAGATATCGTTCATAATTCTCAACCAGTTTACCGAATATTTACAATCACCACATCAAGGAGGAAACATGATTGTATTGAACGTAAACGGGATAAAGAGGCAGGTCGATGAGGACCCGGATACCCCTCTATTGTGGGTTCTGCGAGACAACCTGGGGATTACGAGTGTAAAATACACCTGCGGCATTGCCGAATGCGGCATGTGTACGGTTCTCATTGACGGCGAAGCCCAGCGGTCCTGTGTTGTTTATGTAAAAGACGTGCTTGGAAGCAAGATCACGACCATTGAAGGCCTGCCTGAAAATCATCCGGTAAAGGTTGCCTGGATCGAAAGACAGGTTCCCCAGTGCGGATACTGTCAACCCGGAATCATGCTCCAGACAGTTGATTTTCTTTCACGGAATCCGAATCCGA
Source organism: Desulfobacteraceae bacterium UBA4064 (assembly GCA_002382065.1). Taxonomy (GTDB): domain Bacteria; phylum Desulfobacterota; class Desulfobacteria; order Desulfobacterales; family Desulfatirhabdiaceae; genus UBA4064. Next base: position 3,106 of record DFZE01000145.1, on the reverse strand, counting down.
CCGAGAAACAGATCAACGATGCTATGGATAATGTGATTTGCCGTTGCGGCACGCATCCCCGGATCAAAAAGGCGATTCAAATGGCTGCGGAAATGACCGCGAGACAGGGAGGGTAAGCCATGAAGTCACAAATGACACGAAGAGATTTCCTGAAGAAAAGCAGCCTCGTGATCGCGGCGGCGGCCCTGCCCGGCAGGATGGGCCTGTTCAATGTTTCACCGGTGCTGGCCGGCGTGGATATCCCTTTCAAACCCCACGCTTTTCTGGAGATAGCCGCGGATGACACGATCACGGTCTGGGTGGGCCAGACAAATCTCGGTCAGGGCACCCACACCGGTATTCCCATGATTATCGCAGAGGAACTGGATGCGGATTGGGAAAAGATGCGGGTAAAAATGGCGCTTGCCGCGGAACCCTTTAAAAGCCCTGTATGGCATATGCAGGCGACCGGCGGCAGCAGCAGTATCCGCCATCGCTGGGATTTGCTCCGCAAGGTCGGCGCCGCCGCCCGGCTGATGCTGGTTGAAACCGCGGCGGAGCAGTGGAAGATTCCCGCCGAAAAATGTGCCACAAAAGACGGCAAAGTCATTCATCCGGATGGACGCGGCCTCACCTTTGGCCAATTAGTGGAAGCCGCCCGAAAACAGCCGGTCCCCGAGCATCCCCCCCTTAAGAATCCCAAGGATTACCGCATTATCGGCACTCAAAGGGAGCGGATGGATATTCCGGACAAGGTAATGGGGAAAACCGTTTTCGGTTTTGATTTCACCATACCCGGCATGTGCGTTGCCGTTGTGGCCCGGCCGCCCTACTACGGAGCTTCGTTTCAATCCTATGATAAAAAGGCGGCCATGGCGGTCAAGGGCGTGATCAAAGTAGCGCCCCTTGGAAACAGGATTGCGGTATGCGCGGAAACGACCCATGCGGCCATGATAGGGCGGAATGCTCTCGACATCAGATGGTCAAAAGGGTCTCATCCGGACCTGAATGATGACGCCTTGGATGCGTTATTTAAAGAACATCTTGAGAAACCGGCATCAGTGGCTAAAACCGGCGGTGATGTTAAAAAAGCATTGGTGGAAGCTGCTCGGACAATAGAACAATCCTACAAGCTGCCCTATATCTCCCACGCCCAGGCGGAGCCGATCAACTGCACTGCCCATGTGGAAAAAGAGCGTTGCCGGGTGTGGATACCAACCCAGGGGCAGACTGCCACCCAACTCACGGCATCCCAATTAACCGGTCTGCCCCTTGAAAAGGTGGAAGTGATGACCTTGCCGGCCGGCGGCGGTTTCGGCCTGCGCGGAGAACAGGATCCGGTTGAAGATTCGGTATTGCTATCCAAAACGCTGAACCGTCCGGTCAAGGTGATCTGGAGCCGTAAGGATGACTTTGCCAACGACCGTTTCCGTCCCGCAAGCCAATGCAACATAAAGGCCGGATTGGATAAGGACGGGCGAGTGATCGCCTGGTCGCATACGGTTGCCGCGCCGTCCGTGATGTCCAGACTGATGCCGGATTATGTGAAGGACGGCATTGATCCGGATGCGGTTTCGGGCATTACGGATATACCGTATTCTTTCCCTAACCTGCTTGTGAGCTATGTGAAGGTGGATTCGCCCGTAACCGTGGGATTTTGGCGGTCGGTGGGATACTCCGTCAATGCGTTCACTGTCGAATCCTTTATGGACGAACTGGCCCATGCCGCCGGAAAGGATCCGGTTCAATTCCGCCTTGATCACATGGAAAAAGACGGCAGACCTTATAACATTCTGTCTCTTCTGGCGGAGAAATCCGCTTGGGGGACTCCTGTCCCTGAAGGCAGGGCCAGAGGGGTGGCCGTCACGTCCTGTTTTGAGTCGTTTGCAGCCCACATGGCTGAGGTGTCGGTTAACGAAAAGGGGAAGATCACCGTCCACAAGATGGTCTGCGCCCTGGACTGCGGCATCGCCGTTTACCCGGATGCGATCCGGGCCCAGGCCGAGGCCGGCGTCGTCATGGGATTGAGTACTGCGTTTCATGAAAAGGTTCGTTTTGAAAACGGTGGCGTCAAGACGGCCAATTATGATGATTACCCTGTTCTTACCATGTCTGAAGTACCGGAAATAGAAGTGCACATCGCCAGAAACACGCTTAATCCCGGGGGCGTCGGCGAGCCTGTTTTCCCATCGGTGGCCCCGGCTGTGGCCAATGCTGTATTCAAGGCCACGGGGGTGCGGCTGAGAGAGCTGCCCTTTAAAAGAGAACTGTTGATCAAGGGGTAAGGGAAAGACCGCAATGCCTTATACCCGTTACAATATCCGGTTGAAATGGTATTGATTCGCGATGTGAAATTGCGCCGGGCCGGTCAAAAACCCGGCCATTTCAATTCGGCGGGAAGATAGGAATCGGCTACGGGTAAAGGACTGTGGGACATTGCTTTTTTCGATGCATTAATCCTTTAATCGATTGAATTATTTTATAATCAAAATTGCGGTTTTGCGTTCCTAACTTATGAACTTCAGATTTGAGCACCGGAATGATCGGTCCATCCGATTTACCGCAACGCCATCTTGTCAGGCCGCAGATTTCACCACCCCGACCCGGCTATCTGCAAACCGGTCCCGCAACCGTCCGCCGGATTTCCCGTGCCTTCCCGATGACAGGAAACCCGGCTTGACGGAATTGAATCTCCGGATTATGATCGCCAAATCTGCCGCACTACTGGTTTACCAATCAAAGTTAATCGTGTTACGGCGGAATCAAAATGACCCAATAAGAATTGATCCAATACTGGCTGGATTCATCTGAACAGAATTATCGTTCCATGCTTAACATGTTCGACAACAAAGAATATGTCTGGTCACTGTTTGTCGGACATCTCTGTATCGAGAAGCTTTTAAATGCCTGCTATGTGAAATATGTGAACGATATGGCTCCCAGAAGCCATGATCTTCATAAGCTTGCTGTCAAATGTGGTCTGGAACTTACCGAAGAAAAGATGGATTTGCTTCAATACATCACGCTGTTCAATATCGAAACCAGATATGAAGTGCTACGTCCTACATTCTGTGACCTTTTTGCCCGTGATTAATTGACCCAAAAAGTCCCACTTTATTTGACATCA
>DFZE01000142.1 GCA_002382065.1 Desulfobacteraceae bacterium UBA4064 | reverse complement strand
AATAATTTCATTATCACATATTATTTGGAAACAGGCTGTATCTCCTTTCCCATCAACCCAGGGGTGGCGTGTGTCAGAAAAAAATAATCCCTTTTAAAGGCTGATACCACTTGAAAACACCTTCAATTACCCTTTTGACAATTGTATGTGAGAATCCATCAATGGTTCAAAATAATCAGAAAATGGAAGGTCATTTAAATTGAATTCCTACACACGCAGCGGGAAGCGATCATCACCCATATGCGGGATCGTTTTCGACAAAAAACAATTGCCGAATGGGAAGCCGACCTGGGGGATATGGACATCTGCTGGGGCAAGTTCAAAACATGGGAGAAATGCTTGTATATCCCATGCTGCGCGCCCGCGAAATGGTGGTGGATGTCCCGGACCGGTTCGGGACACCCCGGCCCGAGCCGGGAATACCGGTCAAACTGAGCGAAACTCCGGGTTCGATCCGCAAACCGGCAGTCGGGTTTGGCCAAAGCACGGCCGCCATTTTGCAGGAACTGGGATATACAGCGGAACAGATTGACGGGTTTCAAAAAAGTGGCGCGGTTTATTGCGGCAATACCTGAAACAGGCAATACAAAACCCCCCTTGTTTTCAAGGGGGGTTTTTTACTTTTTTAAACGCTTTCGGATTGTCTGATGGTGGAGATGATGGGATTCGAACCCACGACCTCTGCGTTGCGAACGCAGCGCTCTCCCAACTGAGCTACATCCCCATAATGCCAAAGGCTATCTATCAAAAACAGATTGTTCCGTCAAGAACAAGCTGAAATTGAAATTGAATACTTTTTTGGAGAAATATGGTATTTTTACCGGAAAAATAGAAAAAAGGTATATGGCATTTTCATAGATGGGGGTGAATCCATCCGGAATGATTAATGAACGTTTACCGTGAAGATACATTCAGTAGATATGAGTGGTGCGTATTGAGAGTCTGCCTGACCGTCCGACGGCTGTTCTGCCTGAAGGCACTTCAGCCTTCAGTTTTTTTCATGATCATGAGACCCAATTTAACAAACAGGACAGGGATATGAAATCTATTTTCTGGGGAACCCGTGGATCGCTTCCCGCATCGTTTTTGTCCGGACAAATCCGCTTCAAGTTACAGCATGTCCTTCAGTTGGCACAAAATCAGAAACTGAAGACGCGGGAGGCCATCGACGCCTTTATTGACAGACTGCCGTTTCCGCTTCAGGGAACCTATGGAACCAATACGTCCTGTGTGGAAATTCAGGGCGGATGTGAGACCGTCATCTGTGATGCCGGAACCGGAATCCGGGATTTTGGCCAGTCCGTCATGAAAGAATCCGGGGGACTGTCCGGGCGGGTGTTCCATCTTTTTTTATCCCATCTGCACTGGGACCACATTCAGGGGTTTCCGTTTTTTACCCCGGCATACGTCCCCGGTAACCGGATCATTATTTATGGCGGTCACGAGGCGTTGAAGACGGTGTTTGAGACCCAGCAGTCCAGCCCGGTTTTTCCGATCCCTCTGGAATCCATGTCGGCGGATATCGCGTTTCAAACCCTGTCCCCGGACCGGATGTATGAAATCGCGGGGCTTGAGGTTCGGATCATGCCTCAGAACCATCCCGGATCTTCCTTTGGCTACCGGTTCAGCCACGACGGAAAGAGCATCATCTATTCCACGGATTCGGAACATGGCAAAACCTGCTATGATGCCAACTATCCGTTCATTGACTTTTTCCGGAATGCGGACATCCTGATTTTTGACGCCCAGTATCATCATGGGGATGCGGTTTACACCAAAGAGAACTGGGGACATTCCAGCAATCTGATCGCGGTGGAGCTGGCCGTACGCGCCGGTGTCAAGCAGCTTGTCCTGTTTCATAACGAGCACACGGCAGATGATGTCGCCCTGGATATTTTTTTGGAGGGCACCCGACAATATCTGTACCATCACTGTCCGGAATCCCAAATGGATGTTCAACTGGCTTATGACGGCCTGTGCCTTTCAACAGATTGACCGGAAACCGTTTCCCGCATGCCCGATATGACGCCCCTGGCTTCTGTCACCGAATATATCGAAGCCCTGAAGGCATCATCGCGAATGGGGCATCAGGTGATTTTTCATCAAATCCGGCCATCCCTGCCCCCGGTTTATCAGCATCTGAAACATGAATTTCCGGATTCGATTCAGAATCTGCTGAACCTGGCCGGCATGCCGGACCTGTATTCCCATCAGGCCGACGCCATTGATGCCATTCGATCCGGTCATCATGTGGTTGTCGCCACGCCAACCGCCAGCGGCAAAAGTCTGATTTATCATCTGCCCATGCTGGAACAGATTCAAAACGATCCCGCATCAACAGCCCTTTATCTTTTTCCGCTCAAGGCCCTGGCCCAGGACCAACTGCGCACCATCGATGAACTGACAACGCTTTCCGATTCAATCAACTGCCGAACAGCCATTTATGACGGGGATGTCAGTACATGGAACCGGCAGAAGATTCGCCGCAATCCCCCCCATATCCTTCTGACCAATCCGGAAATGCTGCATCTGTCGATTCTGGCCCATCACCAGCAGTGGAGCGGGTTTCTTCAACACCTGAAACTGGTTGTTGTGGATGAGGTGCATACATACCGGGGACTTCTGGGGTCCCACATGGCCTGGGTATTTCGCAGGCTTGGCCGCATCTGCCGTCATTACGGGGCCCGTCCGCTTTTTGTCTGCTGCTCGGCCACTGTGGACAATCCGGCAGAGTTGGGCAGCCAACTGACGGGTTTTTCGCTGACTCCGGTTCTGAAAAACGGCGCCCCCCAGGGGAAAAAGCATATTGTTTTCATCAATCCGTCCGACGGGCCCGCCCAGACCACCATCCTGCTGCTGAAGGCGGCACTGCACCGGAAGCTGCGCACCATCGTCTATACCCAGTCGCGGGACATGACCGAACTGATCGCGATGTGGGCATCCAGACAGTCCGGAATCAATCGGGATCGCATCAGCGCCTATCGCGCCGGATTTTTGCCCGAAGAACGGCGAAGCATCGAATCCCGAATGGCTTCCGGTGAACTGTTGGCGGTCATTTCCACCAGTGCGCTGGAGCTGGGTATCGATATCGGGAATCTCGACCTGTGCATTCTGGTGGGGTATCCCGGAACCGTTGTCTCCACCTGGCAGCGGGCCGGACGGGTGGGGCGTGGCGGACAGGATTCGGCATTGATTCTGATTGCGGGTGAAAACGCCCTGGATCAGTATTTTATGCGAAATCCGAAAGATCTGCTGGATCGAAGACCGGAGGCTGCGGTTGCCAATCCATTGAATCCGGCAATCATTGAACGGCATCTGGTCTGCGCCGCAGATGAAATCCCCCTGAAACTCGGGGAATCCATGCTGTCAGACGACCTGATCCAGTCTGTTCTCAGGCTGCTTGAAATCGATGGCCGTCTGCTCAAAAGCCATGATGGTGCGGAACTGGTTTCATCCCGAAAAAATCCCCAGCGCCAGGTGGATTTGAGAGGCAGCGGCCAGCAGTTTGTCATTACGGATTCCGGAAAAACCATCGGGGATGTGGATGGATTCCGGGCGTTTCGGGAAACCCATCCGGGCGCGGTATATCTTCACCGGGGCGGCAGCTATGTAGTGGACAGTCTGGATGTGGATGCCTGCCAGGTTTTTGTTTCACCCAAACAGGTCAATTACTATACGCGGGTCAGAGGCACCAAGGAAACCGAAATTCTGAAAATCAGCCAGAAAAGTCCGGTATGGCAAACCTGCGCCTGCCTCGGCAGACTTCAGGTGACCGATCAGGTGACCGGATATGACAAATGGCGGATTCATCCCCATCAAAAACTGGGAATTATCCCCTTGGATCTGCCTGCCCAGCGATTTGAAACCGAGGGATTCTGGATTGAAATTCCGGAGATCGTCAGGCAGAAAACCGAAACCGCCATGCATCATTTCATGGGGGGCATTCATGCCATCGAGCATGCCGCCATTGGCATGTTTCCCCTATTGGTCATGACAGACCGGAATGACATGGGCGGAATATCCACCCCCTTTCATGACCAGGTCGGAGGCGCCGCCGTGTTTGTTTATGATGCCATTCCCGGTGGCGCCGGACTGTCCGCACAGGCATTTTCCAGGATATCGGACCTGCTGAACTATACCCTGAAGGTCATTGAATCCTGCCCGTGCGAAAACGGATGCCCGTCCTGTGTGCATTCCCCCAAATGCGGCTCCGGAAACCGCCCCATCGACAAGGCGGCAGCCCTGTTCATTTTGAAGCAGCTCAAGGGAAACGGACCGGTTGCCGGGATTCGGGAAAAAATGGAAAAATGGCATGCTCAGCCGGCTACAGACACACCCGTGATGCCCGTCCCTCCGGTTGCGGTTCAACACGATTCCGCCGGGACAGCAACCGATTCCGTTACAATTTTTCCGGCAGACAACCCCAAATCCCCAAAACCCGATCCCCCGATGGCCTATGGCGTTCTGGATATTGAAACCCAGCGGTCCGCCCAGGAAGTTGGGGGGTGGAACCGGGCTGACCGCATGGGTGTCAGTTGTGCCGTGCTGTATGACAGCCGAAGCGACCAGTATCTGGAATTTCTGGAGCATCAGATCGACGACATGATCGATCATCTGTTTACCTTGGACCGGATTGTCGGCTTCAATATCAAACGCTTTGACTATGAGGTGCTGCGGGGATATTCCGGGCGCAATATCCGGCAACTGAACACCCTGGACATACTGGAAGTGGTCCACGGGTTTTTGGGATACCGGCTGTCCCTGGATCATCTGGCCAAAGTCACATTGGGCGCCGAAAAATCCGGAGACGGGCTTCAGGCCCTTGTGTGGTGGAAAGAGGGCCGCATCCGGGAAATTGTGGATTACTGCAAAATGGATGTCAAACTGACGCGCGATCTGTATCTGTTTGGGCGTCAGAACAGATATCTGCTGTTTCAGAACAAGGTCAAAAAAACCGTGCGCCTGCCGGTGTCTTTTGACTGATATTCGATTTACACCGCCCGCCGCCCCTTCCGCTGCTCACCCCATATGCATCATGATATAGGCTTTGTTGATGACCTGAATCAGATTGGCAACGGCCCGGCCAATGGCGTCCATCCGGGCCAGAAGGGCAATCCGTTCCTGGGATCGCTGATATTCCCGCGGGGAAAGAATATTCTGAAAAAATCCGCAGGCATCGACCAGGCTGACCAGGACCGTTTCCCGGGGTTCCGGAATATCGTCGCTCAGTATCAGGTTGCGCAGCCGCATTTCAATATTCTGAAGTTCCCGGCCATCGATGACCGGATACTGCCGGCTGGGAAAGACCCACAGAATTTTCTTGTCTTCCTGTTTCAATATTTTTTTGTTGATCAGTTCCTGCAACACATAATTTTCAATGAACCGGGTGTCCGCCAGCAATTCCTTCATCCAGAAGGAAATTGACTGGGGTTCTGCCGATTCGGAAATCAGGGACAAGGCATGATCCAGTACCGGATTTTGGGTTGGTGTGGCATCCAGAAGAAAAATTTTATCGATATCGGTATCGATCCGCTGTAGAAATGAAAGCTCCCCCAGAATCGCACCGACCAGCGCGCTTTGCATTTCGATGTTTCTGGGGCTGATTATGGGTTTGCCCGTTGTCTCGTCAAGTGCCAAAAGATATATTTCTTCTGCAAAGCTCAGCATAAAATTCTCCCTGGTTCGATGTCACTCCAAAATGAATTTCCAAAATCCGATACGATCATGATGTCTCCACCTTTATTATCTCAAATTTCAAATCTCAAATTTTAAAGTTGGCGCCTGACCGCTTCCAGAACACCGGCATAATCCGGTTCCTGTGAAATTTCTTTGACCAGTTGAACATACTGAACAATGCCTTCCCGATCGACGACAAAAACAGCCCGGGCCAGCAGTCGAAGTTCCTTGATCAGGGTGCCGTACAGTTTTCCGAATTCCGCATGACGGTGATCGGAAAGGGTGATCACCCGGTCGATTCCGGCGGCCCCACACCAGCGTTTTTGCGCAAACGGCAAATCCATGCTGACGGTCAGTATGACCACATCGGCTCCCAGATTGCCTGCTTCGGTATTAAACCGCCGGGTTTCGATATCACACACCGGGGTATCCAACGACGGCACGGATGAAATAATGACAACTTTTCCCCGGTATGAACTGATCTGAACCGGGGCCAGACTGTTGTCAAGCAGTTCTGCGTCCGGAGCGGTCTGACCAGCCCGGGGCATATTGCCCAGAAGGGTCAGCGGATTACCTTTCATGGTCACAGCAGCGGGATGCTCTTCCATTGTATCCTCCTTTTGTTGGATTGAATTGTTTCCGTGTTCATGTATTACGTCATTTTTTCATGGGTCACAAATAAAAAATAGCTTGCATTGGCGTTTTGTCAAAAGCTTGGGACATTCCAGTTTCAGTGTCCCGTTTGCACGCCAGCCACTCCTCGTCCACTCCGTCCATGAGGTCCACCAGGTCCACATTTTTATACCCCCGATCCCAATCTCTTACTGCCGGGTCAACGCCCGGTACACCCGGATCAGTTTGTCCGGAAGTTCCGCCACATCGGAAATGACATGATGGTGGGTGGCGCCATACAGGTCATCCAAACCGGGATCTCCGGCCATGTTCACGGTGATGGCATGAACATGGATATGGCGTGAAAATGCTTCCAGAATGGATTGTCTGGTATCGGCAATGGCGTATCCCTGTTTGTAATCCACATCATTGGGAAACCCATCCCCCAAAATGATCATCAGTTTGACAACAGACCGGGTTTGCGCCAGTTGATGGGTCGCATGGCGAATGGCAGCCCCCATTCGCGTGCTGCGCCGGGGTGACATGGCGCCAATCCGGCATTGCACCCGGTCATCCAGGGTATCCTCAAATTCCTTGATGGGGTAATAATCCACGGAAAGTCGTCCGGTTCCGGAAAATCCGGCAATGGCAAAGGCATCTCCCACCGCATTCAGGGCTTCACAGAACAGGACAATGGCCTCTTTTTCCACCTCGAGGACCGATACCGGCACATGTTCCCCGTTTCCGGCAGCCGGGTTGGCGGTTGAGCGGGACAAATCAACCAGCAGCAGAACCGAAACACTTCGGAGCTGTTTGATCCGTTTGATGTACAGACAATCGGACGGGGTCTGTCCCAGCCTGCGGTCCACGGCAAAATCCATAATCGCGGAATAATCCAGCTCCTCACCCTCCCGCCAGGGTCTGAGGCGGCCGATGCCCTGGGGTTGCAGCATCTCGAAGGCCCGGCGGATATGACCCACGCGGCAGGCGTGTCGTTCCAGTGTCTGTCTGTAAAAATCCGCAGATGTTCCCGGCACATCCCGGTTGACAACCCGCACATGGTTCTGAAGATAGTCTGCCAGATGGCAGTCCCATTCCCGATGCCACGCCACCCGGGTTTCGTCAATCACCGTTTCCGGGGACGCAGATGTCGGGGCCAGCAGGTTGGACATTTGTTGCAGGATTGGATCGATCTGATCCGGTTTGCCTGCAGATTGGCATGCGGCATCGATAACCTTCTGAATCGATTCCGAACTTGGCTGACCATTTTCCGATATCCGGTTCAGGATGGTGGATCGGTAAACAGGGATATGATGATCTGCCAGAATGGACTGAATCTGTCTGGCAAGGCGCTCCTGCGGATATCGGCGCTGGTGTGCCAAACCGGGAAAAAGTTGTCTGCCCCACGGAAAAGCAAATCGCTGACCGGTCGCAAGGGACATCCCGTCCAGCCGAAGCGTTGCCATGATCCGCGGATAAACCGATTCCAGAAAAACGGCAACCGTTTCCACTGTTAAATCCTGTTCAATTTCTGCCGCAAAACCATCGGCCAGCTCACGGATGTGTTCCCGATGACATGCCTGCAAACACCCCTCACAGGTGATCCCCAATGCGATTTTTCGGTACAGACCATTCAGGAACGGATGGCCGGATGGGTTAAGGGCAGAAAGCCGGTCCATCTCCCGAATTGCCATCGGCATCAGTTTTTTGATCAGTCCCGGATACCTGGATTCGCATAACTGCCGGATCCGGCCCGCATCAAACATGGAAAACAAATCCGCTGCCAGCCCCGGGTCTGAAAACCGGTTGAATAACTGATCCAGATCAGAAACGGCATGATCCAATTGCGGGGTTCGGCTAGACTGGCCGTGTATCCGGTCAAGGGCTTTTTGCAGTTCAAAGCCATAGCTGTCAAATTCATGAATGCCGACCTCAAACCGTGCGAGACAATTATACAGGTCCCGGTTCTCCGGTTTGGTTTCAAACCGGCTGATTTCATCCGGAAGATAAAATGTCTGGCCGTCAAAACACACATCGGGCCTGAAGCCGTTTTCAAAATGGGTTTCAGACAGTGTGGACAGGGGTTTTATGGAAAATGCCTTTCCGGTTCTGGCCTGAATATAGCGGGACAGTTGGGACTGAACCTGAATCAGACTGACAGACACCTCAAGCCGCTCCAGTGTTTCCAGGGAAGACCGGGAAGCCAGGGATAAAAAACGTTTAGCCGATGACGGACTTTTTTCATACCGCTCCAATCCGGCGGAAACAAAGGTATGCAACCCCTTTTCACCCAGACGGCCCAAGCCCCTGTCAAGGCCCTCCAGATAAACATCGATCAGCCCGATGTCTGTACAGGCAATTTTCACCATGGCCTGTATCTGCCATGCGCGCTTTTCCGGATTCATGGATTTTGCCGCAACAGACAGGATATGGCAGAGATGCCGGCTCCGGTTGTAGGTCAGATCCTGTGAAAAAACAGCGTCCAGAAGGTCCATGAATGCATGGGCGGCATCCACGTGTCCGTTTTCAAACAGCAAGGCCAGGGTTTCAGTCGGCGCATACAGGGCATAGGCCCCTTTTTCCATCAGAATATCGGCAGTTTTCAAAAAGCGGTCCAGGTTGGCCTTGTCGCCGGTCAAAATGACCGGAACCAGATTTTCCGCCATCAGTCTGCCCAGGGCGGGTCCCCGGGTTCCGGCTTCCCGGATCCGGGACTGATAGGCCGATACCAGCGTTTGGGATACCCGATTCAAGAGCGATGCAAAGCCTCTGGCAACCGCCTGTCCAAAGGATATTTCCCGGGATGCGGCCCACTCGATTTCTTCCGCCATGATGGACAGGTCCCGGTAAGAAATGGTGTCCAGCCGATGGAAAAGATCATTCATGATACCGTCAACCGCCTCTGGCGCAGCAATGGCCAGATCGCTTAACCGGGACTGTTTTGCCGTTTCGATATCGGTTTCCCAAATATTCATGTCATGGTGATTCCGGAAATCATCCGATTTCCAGCATGACCGGCTCCCGGTACAGCAGATCGATGGCGTCCAGCGCGGTTTTGGCCGCATCGGGAAACGCCCTGCCCAGTGCGTGGACATGCCGCAGATTGTCAGCGGTGCGCAGCATCAGCATGACCAGATCGCCTTCCGCACTTTCCGATAATGTCACCACATCCTCCCAGGCCATGCCCGAGGCCCAGGCATATACAACGGCTGCCGGACCAATGGACAATTTGCGGGTCTCAAATCCGGCAATGCGCATGCTTTCGATGAACGGGCGCAGGGCGCGTCTGACAAGTTGAAATGCCCGAACCAGATTTTCCGGCAGAATTCGCTGATTCAGGGCTTCGCCGGTATCCCGTTCCGTGGCAAACAGGGCCATCATGGCGGCCAGGAGTTCGGGACTGGTTTCCGGAAAGACCCCATGCCGGAATCCTTCGGCAATCAGAAGGGGCTGATCGACCCTGAGCCGGGAAGCCCACAGACCGTCCGATGTCAGAGATCCGTCATAGGATACATACCCGGTTTCCTGTAAAAATTGCAGATGAGCCTGAAAGCTGTCGCGCAGCAGATCAGACGGCTCATATTCAATTTTTTTGATCGTCATCTTTTTTTGTATTTCGGAAAGGGAAAATGCGGCAAACGAGCGGGTCAGAAGGTCTTCGATCTGATCGGGTTCATGGGACAACAAGAGGTTCAGGGTCATGGAAAAGTTGATTTTAATCTGACTGACCACATCCGATGGATCGGCCGTGACAAGGTCGGCATACAAAAACGGGTCCAGATACCGGCCTGGAATCCCCACGGCAAATCCGACCTCATCCATGCCCCGACGCCCGGCCCGTCCGGTCATCTGATGAAATTCCGTCGGCGTGAGCGGTATGAAATCCCTCCCGTTAAACCGGTCGGTGTTTAAAAATACCACGGTTCTTGCCGGAAAATTGACGCCCGCCGCCACGGTGGATGTGGCGAACACGGCTTTTAACAGACCCTCGGTCATCAGGGTTTCAATGACCAGTTTCCATGCCGGGAGTTGACCGCTGTGATGGGATCCGACGCCCAGATTCTGGAGATTTTTCAGTTGGCGGTGACCGGCGATGCGGGGACTTTGACGAACCATCCGTTTGACACGTTCCCGAAGCCGTTTCCGGTGCTGCGGATCATCCAGCGGGAAATCCTCACACAAATTCAGGGCATAGTCGCAGTCTGAACGGGATTTTAAAAAAAATATCGCGGGCAGGAGGTTATAGGTCTCCAGGACATGAAGAATATCCCCAAAATGCGGCAGTTTCCGTCCCGGAGCCATGCTTTTTGAAGAATCGGCCAGCTCCTTGACTTTTTTGGACATCCGGCTTTTTTCCCTGACTTCAACAGAGCCCAGAAGGGGCAGAAGGGTACCGGATGGATCGATCATCAACGGATAAAGAGGAACCGGTCGTCTGGTTTCCTCGATGACGATACAGGGCCGGGACCGGATGGTGGACAGCCAGTCCGCAATCTGATGGGCATTTCCAATTGTGGCAGAGAGCATGAGCAGCGGAATCCGTGGCGGCAGATAAATCATGGTCTCTTCCCAGACCACGCCCCGCTCCTCGTCTCCCAGATAATGGGCCTCATCCAGAACGACAAAATCCGTATTCAGGGTCTCGCCAAGATGCATGGCGTCATAGAGCTGGTTTCTCAGAATTTCCGTTGTGCCGACAATGATGGATGCATCGGCATTTTCCTTTCGGTCTCCGGTCAGAATTCCCACATGTTGCGGCCCGAATATGTCTGAAAATTCCTGAAATTTGGAATTGGTCAGGGCTTTCAGGGGCGAGGCGTACCAGGCCTTGCCTTTTTTTTCGAATATCCGGCTAATGGCCTGAACCGCAATCCAGGTTTTTCCCGATCCGGTTGGCGCTGTGACCAGACAGTCGGATTTCTGAATCGCCTCCAGGGCCTGAAGCTGAAACGCATCCGGAACAAACGGGGTTTGTTCCGGAACGCCTATTTCGGCAAAAACCCGTTTCAGCGTTTTATCGGCAGCGGGTTTGAGTCGAACCCGGGCTTTGGTTTCAGCCCGCTGCGTCACCTTGTCTTTTTTTTCATAGTATCGGCCGCGTCTCATTACAGTTTGCCGATCATTTCCCGAACATGGGCTTTTGCCACGGTATCGGTATCAAACGGCGAAATACCCCTCAAATCCGCCTCGATCAGGGTGTTGTCAAAGGGGATATACCCAATGAATTCAAACTGGGACAAATGGGTTTTTAAAAATGCGATATCCTGTTCACCCCGTATCTTGTTCCCCACGACAGCGATCTGTTTCAGGCCGATTTCGGCAGCCAGATACTGAATATGCTCAGCCGTGTCGATACTCCGCCGGCCCGGTTCCACCACAACAATCAATTTGTCCACTGATTTGGCGGTGGCCCGCCCCAGATGTTCGATGCCGGCCTCCATATCCATGACCACAACCTCGTTTCTGGCCAATACGATATGGGTGATGAGGGCCCGAAGCAGGGTGCTTTCCGGACAAATGCAGCCGGACCCGCCTTTCTTGACCCCGCCCAGCCGCATCATTTTGATGTTGTTCAGTTTTGCGGAAAGGGTTTCCGGCAGGTCATCCACTTTGGGATTCAATTTGAAAAATCCGCCGATGGACCCGGGCTGGGCCTCGGTCCGCTCGTAAATCAGTTCTTTCATTTCAGAAATCGGGGTGATTTTGTCGGCATTGGCGATACCAATGGCGCCTGCCAGATTGGCATCCGGGTCCGCATCGATTGCCAGAACATGCTTTCCCATTTCATCCAGTGTGCGTATCAGGAGAGCGGAAAACGTGGTTTTTCCTACCCCGCCTTTTCCACTGACAGCCAGTTTCATAATTTTGTCCTTTCGATCAGGGTTATCGTAAAAATAATTGAGTTGTTAGCGTTATTTTTGTATAGGGCCAAGGACGGGGTCCCAGAGTTGGGGTGGACACTGTGGACCCAATGGACGGCGTGGACACCATGGACGATTGGCCCACCTGCGGAGGGAGGGCCATAAGCCCGCAGGCAGAAAGCCCTTCAGTCTTCAGCCTTCTCCCTTCAGCCTCATGACAACCGGCTTGGGTTTGCCATCAGATGAAAAAAAACCCCAGAATGACTCGGCGGCGTGATCCCCCGGAAAGGTCTCTGCCGTGACAGCCGGTTTCCAGGGCGCATCAAAGGCTTCAAAACAGACAACAGACCGATCCGGGGCTGCCGGTATCATCTGAAACAGGGTTTTCCAGAATTGAGACTGCCTTTCCGGAGAAAAACCCATGAACTCCGGGCCGGACGGTATCCCTGTTTCCTTGATAAGAACCGGTTTTCCATAGGTGACCTTGAGCCGTTCAGCAATTTGAATGATGAACTCGACACCCTGGACCGGTTTGTCCGGTTTGAACCATTTTTCAAAAACCGGATGGATATTGGGCGCCAGAAAATCATGTAACCCGAAAAATTTCAAATATTCCGGTTTCAGATACAGAAAAAACGGCTCGGTTGTGCCCAGAGGCAGTTTCGGATGTCGGGTCCTGATTGTCTGAATTGTTTTTTCCACATCTGCCGGTTGATACTGTTTGGCATAAATTCCCTCGTTGCCCACAATGACCGCCGCAATCAGTTTGGGGTAAGCCCGGACCATCTCGATGACATGCTGCACTTCAATATCCGAAGCAGGGTTCCAGATTCCCATGATAACGGCCCGAAACCCCAGTTCATGTGCAATTTCCGGCACCTTGTCCACCCCGTTCACACCGGCATAGGTGACAAGGCCATCGAAATGGGGGCGCAACAGCTTGAGATCGGACCGTATTCCGGAAGCGGTTGCCGATGTTACCTTTCCGGCAGTTACAGAAAAACTCCGGGGTGTATAGGCAATAAACCGGGTCTCATTAAAAACAGTGCCCAGTGAACTGCCGGAGGCTTCGCAGAATCCGGCGTTACCCTGCAATAGAACTATCAATATGATCATGATGGGGATGGATTTCAATGGCACTCCTGTTTTTGAGCGGACAAAAAGTGGTAAAACGGTCGGACAGTCAGACCGTCAGACCGCGAATCACATCTGAAAAGGCATCTCCGCAATTTTTTCCGTTTCACGATTCAGGGATGCCAGAAATGGTCCGGGTACCGGATGCTCCGGAGACAGCGTGGCCAGTTCGTTGAGCGCTTCGCGAACCTCGCGGGAGCCCTTTTCAAAAACAGCCAATACAGACTGATGATCCTGTTTTGCGGTTCTGAGTGAAAAATGGCCATTGGATATTTTGATGTATTCCGCGGTTTTGTCCATGATCGCCTGCCAGTTGTCCTGACGGGTCTGGGTCGGCAGGGGGGTGAGCTGGTCCAGATGATTCAGAATATCGTTTTGAAACCGTCGGGATAAAATGGGCCATAAAAACATCATCCAGACCAGCAAAAACACCCCGGATACAACGCCGCCTGCAGACAGCAGCATAACGGGGTCCAGGCCCCCGAGAACACCGGCGAACATCAGTGAACCCAAAACAGCACCTGCCCCGACAAGGCTCAACAACACACCGGCCAGAAAATGTTTCAGACGGTGGCTGCGCTTTTTTTTCTGAAAACTGACCAATGCTTCCAGCATGTGTGCCAGCCGCTCGCTGTGGGTTTCCAGAAATGTGGCCAGATGATCCAGTCTGCGCCGCGGGGCTTCCAGCACGGCTTTTTTCAGCTCTTCCCGCTGATTTTCAAGATAACCCAGATAACTCATGTCACTTTCCAGACGGTTTCTGGAGTCAATGGCAGCCCGTGGCGAATACGTCAGATGAATCATGGGAATATCCTTGCGGCCCGTGATCTGTGAC
Organism: Desulfobacteraceae bacterium UBA4064; assembly: GCA_002382065.1. Taxonomy (GTDB): domain Bacteria; phylum Desulfobacterota; class Desulfobacteria; order Desulfobacterales; family Desulfatirhabdiaceae; genus UBA4064. Next base: position 26,080 of record DFZE01000142.1, on the reverse strand, counting down.
AGATTCCAGCACAGGGTGCCATAGACGCGCAGCAGATCATTGAGAGACGCACATTCATCGATCCGGTTCAGAACAAACAGGACCCGGTCCTCAAACGTTCGTGAAGGCAGGGTTTCCCGCAGGCTGGTGTGGGCCTCCCGGATTGTTCCGGCCTTGTGGGGATCAAACAGGACCAGAATGAGATCTGCAATCTGGGCCAGGTCCCCGATCACTTCCTGATAATTGTACCCGCGATCCCGTTCGGTGATGCTGTCCAGCATTCCGGGCGTATCGATAATGGCCAGTGTCTTCAAAAACGGGGAATTGACCTTTTTCAACCGGAAATGGGATGCAAACCGCTGGCCATGCTTTTTCATGGACTCAAACGGAAACTCCGGATCATTCAGCAGAAATTTGCCGTCACGCTCCTCGGTAACACGAATGCCAGAATCCGGAACAGAATTTTCATCATGGGTTAAAATGGTAAACGAGTCATCGGTTGGCGCCTGACCGGTCTTCTGGATATCGGCCTCCAGAAATTCATTGATCAGCGCGGATTTTCCGGAGGAATAATTCCCCAGAACCAGTACCACCGGACGCCATTTGATGGATGCCTCAAGGGGCGCATGGCTGTATTGATAGCGCAATGCGACCGGTGTCAGGTATTTTTCCACCATTTCAAGCAGCTCTGTCCGAAGCGAGTTGATATAATTTTCCTGATAATCCTGCATGATCACGCCTTTCATCATGAATTTCACCATTCGGAATTCAGCAATATCAATTGATGTTAAGAGATATTCGGATATAAGCAGAAAAAAGGCAATCCATAATCATCCAATTCTGGTCAGATTGAATAAGGTGATTGAATAAATCGGGTGTAACTGATAATTTTATCACAATACATTTTTCCGATATCTTTCAGGAGGCTTTTGATGCGAATTCCGCTGTTATACAAACTGGCAGTCACACCATTCTACATTCTCGGGGAACATGCCGAAAAAGTGAAAGAGTGCGCCTGGATATTTCAACAGGCCATGGAATGCCATGTGACGTTGAAATGTGAATCTTTTGAAGAATTGAAAACCCAGGTGGTCAATCTGGAAATCGAGGCGGATGCCATCAAGCATCGAATCCGGAAACAGATGCCGTCCTCGATTTTGCTTCCGGTGGACAAATATCAGTTTTTTCATTACATTAAAGAACAGGATCTCATTCCGGATGCCGTCATCGGCGCACTCTCCTGGGTCGATTATCGGGATCGGCCATCGATCCCGCCCGATCTGGAAAAAGATTTTTTTCTGTTGGTGGATGCCATCATCGATCCGGTTGAAGATCTGACCAAAATGGTGCGGGAAGCCGAAAAATATTTCAGGCAGTTTTCGGATAAACAGCGGGAAACCGTACAGCAGATCATTCGAACAATTCGGCAGCAGAAATATCAGGCGGACACGGTTGCAGAAAAAATAAAGCGGCAGGCCTTTTCCATGAAAAATGATCCGCTGACCGTTTATCATACCGTTCGTCTGGTCGAAAAAATTTGCGCCATTGCGGATCATGCGGAAAATGCCTGTGATATGATGCGTGCCATGATTATCCGGTAAGTTCAGGATGATGCAACCCGTTTTGGTCCGGTTTATCGAAAAAAATAAAGTTTAACATTGTTAATGATTCTGAATGTATTATTATATATCGTTTGAGGGATTATAACCACCTGCTTTTTTCACCTTGTGGGAGACCACTGTTAACAGAATCATTTGAATGCACGGCTGAAAATTGTCGGAACGCATCGGATACCATGTCGTAATCGAAATGTGGATAGAGGAGTAAGAATGGCTGAAACGGATAAAGACGATTTGATCAGTATCATCGAACAGGAAGAAAAAATACAGAAACTCCCCACTACCCTGCCATTGATGCCGGTCCGGGATATTGTCATATTTACCGATATGCTGCTGCCGCTGTTTATTGGGCGCGAAAAATCGGTTACGGCAATTGAAGAGGCGGTGGCAAAAGACGGGTTTATTTTTCTGGTCACACAGAAAGACCAGGGTGTGGACAATCCAAATCCGGATCAGCTTTATCAGATCGGTACAGTCGGCCGTGTGCTCAGAATGCTCAAATTGCCGGATGGACGGGTCAAGGCTCTGGTACAAGGCCTGTCCAAAGCCAGAATTCTGAAATTCATCAAGCAGAAATCCTGGTACAAGGTCAAGGTTGAAATTCTGGAAACACCGCAGTCCCAGACGGTCCCGCTTGAAGTCGAGGCCCTGATGCGAAACGTCAAGGAAAACTCGGAAAAAATTCTGTCTTTTCGGGGTGAAATGACCGGAGAGGTCGGGGTCATTCTGGACAGCATCGATGATCCGGGCAAGCTGGCAGACCTGGTGGCGTCCAACCTGAGACTGAAAATCGATGAATCCCAGATGGTTCTGGAACTGATCGATTCCGTTGGCCGCTTGAGAAAAGTCAATGATTTCCTGTCCCGTGAGGTGGAGCTCTCTTCCATGCAGGCCAAAATTCAATCCAATGTCCGGGACGAGATTGTCAAAAGCCAGCGGGATTATTTCCTTCGGGAACAGGTGCGGGCCATTCATCGGGAACTGGGAGACAGTGATGACCGGACCCAGGAATTCGAGGAATACCGGACCCGGATCAAAAAAGCCAAAATGCCCAAGGATGCAGAAGACGAATCCGCCAAACAGCTCAAGCGTCTGGAACAGATGCATCCGGATTCGGCTGAATCCGGTGTCATCCGGACCTATCTGGATTGGCTGGTGGACATGCCCTGGTCCAAGGCCTCCAAGGACAGCCTGGATATTCAGGCCGCCAAAAAAACATTGAACGCCGGCCATTACGGGCTTGAAAAAATCAAGGACCGGATACTGGAACATCTGAGTGTTCGCAAACTGAATCCCAAAATGAAGGGGCCCATTCTGTGCTTTGTCGGCCCGCCCGGTGTGGGAAAAACATCTCTCGGCAAGGCCATTGCCAAGGCCATGAACCGGAAATTTGTCCGCATCTCCCTGGGTGGCATCCGGGACGAGGCCGAGATCCGGGGGCACCGCCGAACCTATATCGGTGCATTGCCGGGCCGAATTCTTCAGGGACTGAAAACCTGTCAAACCAATAATCCGGTTTTCATGATGGATGAAATTGACAAAATCGGATCGGATTTCCGGGGTGATCCATCCTCGGCCCTGCTGGAGGTTCTGGACCCGGAGCAGAATTCCGCTTTCAGCGACCACTATCTGAATCTGTCCTTTGATCTCTCAAAGGTCATGTTCATTCTGACAGCCAACCTGACCGATACCATTCCATCCGCACTTCTGGACAGAATGGAAATCATCAATCTTTCCGGATATACAAACGAAGAAAAAATCATCATTGCAGAGAAATATCTGATTCCCAGGCAGTTCCGGGAAAATGGTCTCAAGCTCAAGCAGATTCGCTTCAAGCCCGGCTCGATTGAACAGATCATCTCGGAATACACCTCCGAGGCCGGAGTCAGAAATCTGGAACGGGAAATCGGCTCGATATGCCGGAAAATCGCCCGAAAAATCGCCGAAGGCCAGAAAGGGATTTTCAATATTGAAAAAGACAAGCTGACCGGCTATCTGGGAATTACCAAATACTACCCGGAAATGGATCAGGAGCCCAGTCAGATCGGACTTGCAACCGGCCTGGCATGGACCCAGGTCGGCGGCGAGGCGCTGTATGTCGAGGTTACCCTGATTGGCGGAAAGGGAGAGCTGATCATTACCGGCCAGTTGGGAGATGTCATGCAGGAATCTGCCCGGGCAGCTCTCAGTTACGCGCGCGCCCATCTGTCGGCGTTTGGTGTGGAAGACAATATTTTCGAAAATCAGGATATTCATATCCATGTCCCGGCCGGGGCCACACCCAAGGACGGTCCATCGGCCGGAATTGCCATGGCCACCGCCCTGATCTCTGTTCTTGCCAACCGTCCGGTCAACCGGTTTGTGGCCATGACCGGTGAAATCACCTTGAGAGGACGGGTGCTGCCGATTGGCGGATTGAAGGAAAAAGCCCTGGGCGCATTACGGGCCGGCATCAAAACCATTATCATCCCGGAGAAAAACCGTCGGGATCTGGAAGAAATTCCGTCATACGTCAAGGATAAGATCCAATTTTTTCCGGTCCATCACATGGATCAGGTCCTGGATATCGCCTTTCAGCCCGAGGAACTTCCCCCTGCTCACGAAGCCGGGACAGAACAGAAACCGCAATCGCAATGAAAATTCTGGCCATCGATACCGCCACGCCAACCTGCAGCGTGGCGATTTGTGACCAGAACCGGCTATTGTGTGAAATCAATGTGGGAAAAATGGAAACCCATTCCCGGCATTTGATGTCCATGATTCAGAATGCGATGGACTGGGGTGGGGTTTCATTCGATCAGATCGACGGCTTTGCCGTCACCCGGGGACCGGGGTCGTTCACCGGTCTGCGTATCGGTATCAGTGCGGTCAAGGGATTTTGCCTGGGATTGAACAGGCCCCTCGTCGGCCTGTCTTCCCTGGATGTTCTGGCCGTCCAGTCCGACCGGGAAGACTGCCTGATCTGCGCCATGATCGATGGCCGCAGGCAGGAGGTGTACACATCCCGTTATCGAAAGAAAAATGGGCGTATTGAAAAAGTCATGGCGGATCAGGCAATGGATCCAAAATCCGCAATGGCCGATATTGCCGAACCTTGCCTGTTCATGGGCAATGGCTCACTGCTGTATCGGGATGTGATTCTGGATTGCATCGGCGATATGGCGCTCTGGCCCATGCCGCATCAGCATATGATCCGGGCATCGACCCTGGCCTGGATGAGCCTTGAGCGGTTTGAATCCCGGGATACGGATGATCCGGCATTTTTTGCTCCCATCTATGTCCGCAGGCCGGATATCTGGGTTCAGAAGCCGGCAAACATTGTTTAAGCTTTATACTGCTGTCGATCAATAATTGTTGAAAATTGAAGCCAGGAGCCAGAATTCAGAATGAATAAGGAAAATATCATTTTCTATAGATAGCAGCCATTCCTTATTTCTTCTGAATTCTGACTCCTGTTGGCTGGTTCCCAAGCTCCAGCTTGGGAACCAGCCAACCTGAAACCTCAATTCAGGAGAACCACACATGCACGGCGAAGCATCCGATTTCTGGCAGCGTCATTCCCTGAAATATCTGGAGATGGCGTTTCGGACCGACAAACAGGAAATTATGGCACACCCCGACGGTTATGGGAAAAAAACCGGTGACTGCGGGGATACGGTTGAACTGTTTATCAAGGCGAACGGTGACATCCTTGAAACCATGTCCTATCATGTCAATGGCTGCATGAATACCGCCGCCGCCGCCAATACGGTCATTCACCTGGCAGAATGCAAGGCGGTTGACCAGGCATGGGACATCTCTCCGGAAACCGTTTTCAATTACCTGGAAACCCTTCCCGAGGATCATTTTCACTGTGCGGAGCTGGCAGTGGGGGCATTGTATCTGGCCCTTTCCGATCTTCAGGAAAACCGCCGCTCACCCTGGAAAAAAACCTACCGCAAGTTTTAACCATGAATTGATATCGCTTTTAAGACAAGGAAACCCATTAAATGACACCCCAATCAACCGCTGTAACCACCTTTACCGGCGCCAGACGTTATGTGCTTGATGACGAGCTGGCCCGAATCGTCAACATATCCATGGCTCTGGAAATGCCGCTTCTTCTGAAAGGTGAACCCGGAACCGGAAAAACCATGCTGGCCCATGCCATTGCCGAGACGCTGCGCATGCCCCTGATCATTCTGAATGTCAAATCCAGCATGAAACTGGTGGAAGCCCTGTATCAGTATGACACCCTGACCCGGCTGAATGACAGCCGGTTTGCCGATTCCAGGCGCGATGTCAGCAATATCGAAGATTACATCAAGATGGGAAAAATCGGTCAGGCATTTACATCGGATGTCCGAAGCGTTCTTCTGATCGATGAAATCGACAAGGCCGACACGGATTTTCAGGATGACATGCTGGATGTTCTGGATCAGATGGAATTTGACATCATCGAAATCGATAAAACGATCCGGGCCAAACACCGGCCGGTTTTCATTATCACCTCCAATGCCAAAAAAGATCTCTCGGATCCGTTTCTGGGCCGGTGCAACTTTCATCACATTGCGTTTCCGGATCCCAAAATGATGCGGGAAATTATCCGGGTTCATTTTCCGGACATGGATTCAAATCTGACGGAAAATGCCATCACCGCATTTTACCGGCTGAGGGAACTGGAAGCTATTGAAAAAAAGCCCGCCACGCGGGAGCTGTTGAACTGGATACGGGCGCTGGCTGCCGATCCGGACTTCAAACCATCGAGCCTGACCAAGGGCGAACTTCCCTTTATGGGCATCCTGTTCAAGAAAAGTCAGGATTACGGTCGGGCAGTCAATGTCACCAGCCGCAAACGACTGTTTTAGAGCCTTTTTAAAGATTCTGGATCAGGTCCGATAACAAGGTGGAAAGCCGGATGGATGCGATCCAGAAAATTCCGGATGTGACCCGGTTGGATGATATCCTGGTAGTCATCGAATCGGCCAGCCAGGTTTCGGATATCCGGAAGATGGTTTTGCAATAGATGACTGTTTTGTATAATCAAGGATTCAAAGGAGCCATACCATGTGTCGAATCAATCCGCGTGTGGATTTTGCATTCAAAAAACTGTTTGGCAGCGAGGAAAACAAAGACCTGCTGATATCTCTGATCAATTCCATGGTGCGGGAACGGGATCAGGTGGCTGACCTGGAACTGAAAAACCCCTACAGTCTGGCCGCGTACCGGGAAGGCAAACTCTCCATCCTCGACATCCGGGCTGTCGATCACAAAGGCCGCTGGTTCAATGTTGAAATGCAGATCAGCCAGGATCGGAATTTTGACAAGCGGGCCATCTACTACTGGTCCAAACTGGTGACCGAACAACTGGCCGAAGGCATGATGTACAAGGAACTGAAAAAGACCATTTCCATCAATATCCTGAACTTTGACTTTACACCGGACCCGGATGAACACCATTCCATCTACCGGATCATCAATGAAAAGACCGGAGTGGATGACAACCTGCATGACATGTTCGAGCTGCACTATCTGGAGCTGCTGAAATTCAAAAAGTCATTTCACGAGATTGGCACTGCCCTGGACAGATGGACCCTGTTTCTTTCCCGCGCGCATCTGCTGGACCGGGACAACCTGCCTCCGGGTTTGCAGGAAGATGCCCAGATCCGGAAGGCTGTGGCAGCGGTGGACCGGATGTTTGACGAGGAGGAACGGCAGATTTACGAGGTCCGGATACAGGCATATGCGGATGTGGAAAGCCGGATTGGTTCCGCGATGGATCAGGGAATCGAGATTGGAATCGAAAAAGGCAGACGCGATGAACGCCGGGAATTGGCCAAAAATCTGCTGGATATCCTGGATGACCAGACCATCGCGTCCAAAACCGGGCTGGCGGCAGCCGAGGTTGCGCAACTGCGGGCAGCCGAATCATGACCGGAAAGTATGAATACCGAAATGAAAATACACATTCACGGGTATTGGTTTTAAATCAGGGGACATTTCATGTTCATCAATTTTTTTTATCAGATCCGCGAAGCCGGCATTCCGGTAACGCCCACATCCTTTCTGACCCTGCACAAGGCCCTTCACATGGGCCTGATCACCAGCCTGGAAGAATTTTACACGTCTTCCCGAACCATTCTGGTGAAAAGCGAGCGGTATTTCGATCTTTTTGACCAGGTGTTCGCCCATTATTTTGAAGGCGCGGACATGCCGGAAGCCGATGATTTTGCGCTGGATGAAATGGCGCGGGCACTGCTTCAGAGCTGGCTGGACAACCCGAAAGTACTGGCGGATGCACTGGGTATCGATGAGTCAACACTTAAAAAAATGACGCCGGAAGAATTGATCGACTATTTCAAGGAACGGCTCAAGGATCAGACCGAACGACATGATGGCGGCGGGAAATGGATCGGCACCGGTGGAACATCCCCGGTGGGTCATTCCGGATTTCATCCCGGCGGCATGCGGGTGGGCGGCATGTCCCGAAACCGGTCGGCCGTCAAGGTGGCCATGGATCGGCGGTATCGGGACTATTCCCTCAGCGGCCCCCTGACCCAGGCCATGATGGGCGAGGCTCTCAAGCGGCTTCGGCACATGACACCGGTGGGGCCAAAGGACCAGGTCAATATGGATGAAACCATTTATCAGACCATGAAAAATGCCGGAGAAATCGAGATCATCTTTGAACGCAGCCTGAAAGACCGGTTGAAAATCATTCTGGCAATCGACAATGGCGGCTGGTCCATGGATCCCTATGTATCGGTTGTTCAAACCCTGTTTGATTATGCAAAGACCCAGTTCAAGGACATCAAGACGTTTTTCTTTCACAACACCATTTATGATGTGGTCTGGAAAGATCCGGCCCGATACCGCGACCCCAAACGGGTGGATGAGTTTGCCGGTTTTGATCCCGAGACCCGCCTGATTCTGGTGGGGGATGCCAGCATGGCGCCCTATGAACTCATGGCAAGAGACGGGTCCATCCATGTTGAGGAACGCTCGTCCAAGGCCAGTATCGACCGCCTGAAATTTCTGGCCCAGACCTTCCGGCACTGTGTATGGCTGAATCCGGCGCCGGTTGCCATGTGGAATTACACCCCCACCATTACCGCCATTTCACGCATATTTCCCATGTTTGAGCTGTCGATCGATGGGCTGGAAAAAGCGGTTCGCCACATGATGGCCCGAAACTGAAAATCGGTGATTCCCCTGATTCTCACACTTGCCCCGCTACGCGGCTTTACCAATGCCCTTTACAGAAATCTCTATTCAGCCCATTTTCAGGGAATCGACAGCGCAATTTCCCCGTTTATCACCACGCTTTCGGCAAAACAGGTCAACCGCTCCCATATCCGGGACATCCTGCCGGAAAACAACCACAGCATGCCGGTTGTGCCCCAGATCATCGGCAATGATCCGGCAGGATTCATTCAACTGGCAACCCGATTTCACGATCTGGGGTATAAGACCGTCAACTGGAATCTGGGGTGCCCGGCCCCCATGGTTGCCAACAAACATCGGGGCTCCGGTCTGCTCCCGCACCCGGAACGGATAGCGGCATTCCTGGACCATGTCATTCCGCGCATTTCTGCCCGACTGTCAATCAAGACCAGAATCGGAAGGATAAAAAAAGAGGAGATATTTGATCTTATCCCCATCTTCAATCAATATCCAATTGAAGAGCTGATTATCCATCCCAGAACCGGGATTCAGATGTATTCCGGAGAAGTGGATCTGACCACATTCGGGGAATGCCTGCCGCTCTCGAATATCCCGGTTGCCTATAATGGCGATATCCTGGACTATGACTCATTTGTCAGGCTGAAAGAACGCTTCAAATCCGTTTCCCGCTGGCTTGTGGGAAGGGGTGTTCTTTCCAATCCGTTTTTACCGGAACTCCTTCGGTACGGAAAAGAAACCATCCATCAACCGGTTGAAAGATTTAAAAAATTCCATGACGACCTGTTTGACGCATACCGGGCCGAGTTGAGCGGGCAATCCCATCTGGTCGATAAAATGAAAAGCTATTGGCTGTATTTTTTCAGGGCCTTTGAAAACGGAGAAAGCGTTTTCAAAAAGGTCAAAAAGGTCAGCACCCTGAAAAAATATGACGAGATCGTGGGAAGGTTTCTGGCAGAGGAGGCCACATGGCACCAGGGATGAAATCAGAAATATTCAGCCAGTCCCACCGTGATCCGTTCAAAACGGTGAAGTTCGTCCGGAACCGGCGTTTGCGGGGTAAAATTGGTAAAAAGTGATGAGGAAACGGGTATCGGCTGAGAAACCGGGCGCTTGTCGACAATGATCCGTCGTCCCGATGGGAGGGAAATTTCAAAAACCTGCTGGTGATAATTGCTGCCGGCCGGCAGGGTGACTGCCTCGAAATACTGGACACACCCTGCACCAGGGACGCGCAAATAGCCGCTTTCCGTCACGGTTTCGTTATCAGCCAGAATAAACGGAATGCCCCGGCGACGCGCTGCGGCATGCTGAAAACGCCATTTGTAGGGAAAGGAACAGTAGTTGACCGGCAGATCAATCCCCTGCTCAATGGCATGCTTTACAAGCCGCAGCGCAGTGAGTTCCGACTCCAGAACCGTCACCTTCTCCCCATGCACAAATGTATAGGCCCTGGCCGCCAGATTTCTGGAATTATGCGGCGTCAACCGCAGTTGATGCAAATTCAGATGCCGAACCCCTGCTCCGGCCATTTCGACCAATTTATTCCGCAGCCGCGCTTCTTCTTCCGGAATCGTCGGAATTTCCACGGTCACCGTCGGAATGATGCCAACCGCAAGGTGAAGCTTTGAGAGGTTATAGCGGGTCGCACCGATATCGAAACGGATCTCGGAGAGACCGGCATCCCGCAGCCGACCTGCAATTTTCCGGGTAAGCAGAATCCCGTTTGTATACATCCAGAGGTGAACGGAATCCCCGCAGCGCCGCCGAACCGCAGTGAGATACGCGAGGGTCCGATCCAGGGTCAAAAGCGGCTCTCCCCCGCTGATGCTTGCCCCGGTGAATCCGAACAGGGCAACGTACTCGGCATAATCATCGGGGAATACAAAGGGGATGCCATTTGACATCGGTTCAGCGGTCTCGTCCTGAGTGGCAGGACAATAAAAACAGGCGGCATTGCAGCGGCCATTGATGAACAGGCATGACCAGGCGCCGCTTGCACAGGTCCGGCAGCCGGGGGAAAGCCTTAGGGTATCCACTTTGGTGTCGCAGCAATCAAACACCGCATTTTCCCGCAGCCAGATCAGCAATTCATCCCGTTCTGCATGCGCTGTCATCGCCTGATCGCGTGTCGGAAACTCCAGAAAATCATATTGGCGGCCATATTCCCGGCGATTGGCAGCGATCAACGCGTTATGATGGTCATCAATAATTGTCATCCGTTCCTTTCATCCTTCAGAGTTTATCAATTGTGTCAGGTATGTCTGACTGACTGCAATCGATTCTGCCGTCCTTTCAACATCCTGATCAAAAAGCGCCAGCTTTCTTCTGATAAATTCGGACTCGAACGCTTTTTGCGCGTCTTTCATGCGCTCCATCTCAAATAGAGCGTCCAGACGATGACATGATGCTTGCCGGACCAGATCCGGGTTGTACGGCATTGGAATATCAGCCAGATCGATCTGATCTTTTTCGGCCATGATTGTCAGACGCTCCAGAAGATTTTTCAGTTCCCGGACATTTCCGGGCCAGGAGTAGGCGCAGATGGCATCCATTGCCGGGGCTGAAAGGAATATCTTTCTGCCCGGGTTCTGCCGGGCGCTTTCTGCCAGAAACTGTTCCACCAGCATGGGAATATCCTGGCGGCGATTGCGAAGTGGTGGGACTTCGACCGGGATGACATTCAACCGGAAATACAGATCTTCCCGAAACGTACCCCGGATGATTTCCTGTTCGATACCCCGGTTGGTTGCCGCAATGATTCGGGCATCCAGTGTCATGGTCCGGGTTCCCCCAACCCGCTGGAACTGTTTTTCCTGAAGGACCCTAAGCAGTTTTCCCTGATTGGTTACACTCATGTCTGCAATTTCATCCAGAAACAGGGTGCCCTTTCCGGCCAGCTCCATTTTACCTCTTTTTTTGGCGGTTGCACCGGTAAAGGCCCCTTTTTCATGTCCGAACAGTTCGCTTTCAAAAAGGTCATTTGGAATTGCCGCACAGTTGACAGCAATCATGGGATCCTCTGCGCGGGTACTCAACTGGTGGATGGTCCGGGCGATCAACTCCTTTCCGGTACCGTTTTCGCCCGTAATCAATATCCAGGCATCTGTTGGGGCAGCCACCCATATCTGCTTTCGGATTATTGTCACTGCCGGACTGTTTCCGGTAATGGCATGCTTTTCCATCATTTTTTTTCTAAGATACCGATTTTCTTCCTCAAGCTTCTGAAAATTCAGGGCCCGATGAATCGATACGATAACCTTGTCAATTGACAAAGGTTTTTCAATCAGATCAAATGCACCCAGCTTGATCGCCTTGATGGCGGTTTCGATATTGCCATGTCCGGTAATGATGATCACCTGAATGAGCGGATTGTTTTTTTTGATTTCCTTCAGGGTTTCAATCCCATCCAGTCCGGGCATCCAGATATCAAGCAAAACCAGGTCCGGAGATTCGGTTTCAATTTTTTTCAGCGCCTCATATCCATTCCCGGCCGTAATCACTTCGTAACCTTCATCCGAGAGAAGTCCGCTTAATGAACGGACAATGGAACGCTCATCATCCACAATCATAATGGTGGGAAACATGAATAAGCCCTTTCTCCAAAATCAGACCGGGAGTTCAATCACAAACCGGGCGCCGTTTGGATGGTTGTCCTCCACCCGTATTGCGCCATGATGGTCTGAAATAATGGCATGTACAATGGTCAGACCCAATCCCATGCCGGTTTTTTTGGTGGAAAAATCGGGTTCGAACAATCGGATCTTGTGATCATCCGAAATCCCGGTCCCCGTATCTGCAATATCGATTCTGACCTGTTTTTGTCTGAAATCATGGATCAGGGTAATATCGATCCGACCGGACGATGGAATGGATGCGATGGCGTTTTCAATCAGATTGATAATCGCCTGCCGGATCTGCTGCCGGTCCAGATTCAAAACAGGGATTGTCGTCCGGGCCTGAACAGAAAACACAATATCCGGATACCCTTCCTGATAGGGTTTCAATGTCTCTTCAATCACCGAAAGGATATCGCAGGGACTGGGGTTTGCAGCCGGAAACCGGGCGAACGATGCAAATTCGTTAACAAGATTTCTTATGATCTCAACATGTTCAATAATCATCTGAATACATTCATCAAATATGGAATCGCTCAGTTGACCCGCATACCGGCGCTGAAGACGCTGGGCCGAAAGCGTGATGGGTGTCAACGGGTTTTTGACCTCATGGGCGATTCTTCTGGCAACCTCACGCCACGCCGCTGCCCGCTGAATCTTTTCAAGCTCTGTCAGGTCGTCGAAAACCACGACGTATCCCAGATTTTTGTCGGTATCATCCTGAAGCAAATTAATGTGCAGAATAAAACTGCGGGGTCTGCCATGCATCGCCAGCCGAAGGGGAAACTCGACCGTGCTGCTTTTCTGGGACCGGACATGATCCAGAATTTCTTCTGCCAGAATCAGATGCCGCCCTTTTAGCAGTTGTTTGAAGTTTTTTCCAACCGTTTTTTCCACATCCAGTTCAAGCAGGTTTTCTGCGGATTTGTTTATGGTTGCGATAAATCCGTCATGATCCAGGGAAATGACACCGGTTGAAACATGATTCAGGACAATTTCCATATACTGGCGCCGGCGTTCGATCTCGACATTCTGCAGTTCCAGTTGACGGGATGAGTATTCCAGTTGGGCCCGGCTCATGCGAATATCATGCGTCATGTCATTAAATGATTCGACCAGGCTTCCAATTTCATCATCGCCCACAGGAGCAATTCGAACCGACAGGTCGCCTTCAGCAACCCGCCGGGTACCCTCTGCCAGTTCCTTGATGGGAATACTGATGGATTTGGCCAGATAAAAGCCAAACCATATTGCACAAAAGACGACCAGCAGTCCCACGATCGACAGTGTCAGATAATAGGTAATCTGAATCGGCTTTTTTAATAACTTGATCTGTTGATACTCCTCAAATCCGCGGTTGATGGATGCGATATTTTCAGTCAGATAGGGGGGGATCACAACGGATATCACGACAAATCCTTCAACTTCCGGGGGTTTGCCGCCATAAGGTATGGCGGCAATGGTCCTGAAAAGCTCTCCGACCAAAAGGGAATCGGATATGGAGTGGACATATTTGGAAGGAATTTCCTTGACCAGGGTGTCCAGTGGTATTGGACGGATGACCTGATTTTCCAGTTTGGCATCCAGCGCTGTTGAAACCGGCTTCGCCTGAAGATCATAGACCTCGAGGCCATCGATGTTGAATGACTTCTGAACCGTTTGAATGTAATGATTCAGATCTTTGCTTTTTGCCGGATCGATCAGTTTGCGGGTTTTGATCTGATAGGCGATCCGCTCCAGATAGAACTCGCTGTTCTTTTCTGCAAACCCATACAACTGTCTGCCCATATGCAGGGAATTTTCAAGTGCCTGCTCGACAGGTACATTGAACCAGAAATCAATGCTGCTGGTGACAAAACTAATGGAGAAATAGAATAAAACAACGGCCGGGATCAGGCTGAGCGCAACAAAGGCGACCACGAGACGGGTACGAAGTCTGGCGCCCATGACCCGGCGTTTCCGGTCATAAAGCAGTTTTACCAGATTTCTGAAAACCAGAAAAATCAACAGGATGATCAGAAGCAGATTGATGTTCGTCATCGTGAACATCAACAGGGTATTGGAAATCGGGAAATCAGCCCCGAAACCGATCAGTTTTTGTTCGGCATATGTCAGTACCGCCACAAAAACAATAATGGCGATAATGATGAAGACCTCACGTTTTTGACGCCTGCGGTCCTCGGCTGAAATAAAGGTGTTTGCCTTTTTCAATCGATCGGGGCTCATGGCAGGAAATGTTCAGGGTTTTTTAATTGGCCGTTTGGCCTAATAGACAAAATCAACAGAATACCAGTCTGTTTCAAAATCCCACAGGGACATGAAAAACAGCACATAGTGCAGGTGATATGGCAGGATGACTTTGCTGAGCCGGGCTCTTACCAGAACCTGATACTGTCTGCCTTTTTCAAGCATGGAAAGTGAAAGGATACGCAGACCATCGATATCGGTCATCAGCCGTCTGGCCTCGTCCAAAGACTTGACGCTTCTGGGCGGCGTGTTTTCCCAGGAGCGTTCAACAAGATATTCTTTTTTGAGGCTGTTGTAGCGAATGGAGTGTGAGACCTCGATATCAGCCAGTTTTTTGTCAAACCAGATGCTTCTGGACTGATACAGCATGATGAAAAATGAAAAGGTTGTTGGAACGCCGCTTTCGATGGCCTGGATCATTTTTTCATGAAATGCGCCCTCAACCGTGGCATAAACCAGCAGATCATGATGGGTGTTGGTTACGATCAGGTTGGACAGCCTCGCGTCTTCGGCCAGCGTCAGGCCTGGATATCCGATGAGAATACCGGAAATCACGGCAATGCATATCCGGATGCATCGCATGTAACGCCTGATAAAATCGGATTGAAATAACGTGGCGCCTCTCATGACATCATACAGTTTTCCCCTGCCAGGGCCGTTCGGGTATCGATGGTATGAGAAAAATGAAAACGGCTTCTTCCCGACAACCGTTCCTGATGCTCATCGGTATCATCGGCCAGGTGTTTACCTGTCGGCCCCGGGATGATCCAGATTTCCCAGGATGATTTTTCTTCAAAAAATTTTTCCAGAAAGCGGTGATGAAATGCGTGTCCGGATCGGCTCGTGACGATATGCCCCAGAATCGGGAGGCCCATCAGGGAAAAATCCCCGATGCAGTCCAGAAGCTTGTGACGCACAAATTCATCCGGATATCGCAGGCCATCGGCGTTCAGGACGGCATCCTGCCCGACAACCACGGCGTTATCCAGTGATCCGCCACGGGCCAGGCCACATCGCTTCATGTATTCGACTTCATGATAAAATCCAAAAGTTCGGGCATTGCAGATTTCCGATGCAAACGACGTTTCATTCACTTCAATGGAAAAGGACTGTTTTTGAATCAGGGGATGATCATATTCCACCGAGCAGGTAATTTGAAACCGGTCTGACGGATAAACGCCCACAAATTTGCCATCCTGCTCCAGTTCGATGGGATGGATGACACGGAACACATGTTTGGGGCCATCCTGGCTGACCAAACCGGCGGCCTGTATCAGGCGGGTAAACGGTCCGGCGCTCCCATCCATGATTGGCATTTCATAATTGTCCAGTTCAACGCTGGCATTGTCAATGGACATCGCGGTAAGGCTGGCCATCAGATGTTCAATGGTCGAAACAATGACGCCGTCATGGCCGATAACGGTTGCCAGACTGGTATCAACGACCATGTTGAATCGTGCAGGCAGGGAGGGATGATTCGGGAGATCGATTCGGACAAATTTGATGCCGTGGTTCACCGGGGCCGGATGGATGACCCCATTGACCATTTTACCGGAATGAACACCAATACCTGAAAAGTGTACCGGTCTGGCAATCGTTTGTTGTTGAAAATGCATGGATAATGATGTTTCAGTTTTGAGGTTGACATTAATGGCTGATTATACTTTTTCTTTTTAGCCTATTCTTATGGATTTTGGCAAGAAAAACCATGATGATCCCTTTGACATAAACCGCTCTCATTCATTCGAAATCCGGTGTCTGCATCATTTGGGAGCCGGGCTGCAATGATCGTGCTTGATTTTATGGAGCAGTTTGGATAAATGGGAATGGCCGACTGAAACAAACGGTTTCAGGGATGTAATGGGCTCAGAGGACATTTACAAATCTGAACTGTTTTTTGTCCATCGTGGAGAAGAACATTTCAGCAAACTGAAACAAGGAGGCGATTGTGCTGGCCAGAGTACTCAGCAGCGCCGTCATCGGCATCGATGCGTATCTGATCGAGGTGG
The DNA here is from genome assembly GCA_002382065.1 of Desulfobacteraceae bacterium UBA4064. Lineage (GTDB taxonomy): Bacteria > Desulfobacterota > Desulfobacteria > Desulfobacterales > Desulfatirhabdiaceae > UBA4064. The sequence continues at coordinate 9,448 of DFZE01000142.1, read as the reverse complement.
AAGTGGATATCAGTCCCGGGCTGCCAAGCTTTGCGACGGTCGGCCTCCCGGAAACCGCGGTCAAGGAAAGCAAGGAGCGGGTCAAATCCGCCATTCAGAATTCGGGATATACCTTTCCGGATGACCGCATTACCGTCAATCTGGCACCGGCCAACATCAAGAAGGAAGGCACGGGATTTGATCTGCCCATCGCCCTGGGGCTGATGGCCGCCAATCGTCTGATACCCCAGGAGGTGATTGCCGGATATCTGGTTCTGGGAGAGCTTTCGCTGGATGGGCGGATCAAGCCGGTCAATGGCTCCCTGCCCATGGCAATTGCGGCAAAAGCCGCGGGATACTCCGGAATCATCGTTCCCTGGGATAATCGGCTGGAAGCAGCCGTGGTTAACGGCATATCCGTGTATCCGGTCAAAACATTATCCGAAGTGATCGATTTCTTTCGCGGGTTTGCCCAGATTCAGGCCGAGCAGGTCAACCTGGATGACCTGTTCAGTTGCGCCGATCATTTTGACCTGGATTACGCCGAGGTCATGGGCCAGGAAAATGCCAAACGGGCATTGGAGGTCGCGGCGGCCGGCGGGCATAACCTCATCATGATCGGCCCGCCCGGATCCGGCAAAACCATGCTGGCCAAGCGACTTCCCACCATTCTGCCCCCGTTTACCTTTGACGAGGCCATCGAGACCACAAAAATTTTCAGTGTGGCCGGGATGCTGGGAAAAGATCAGGCTCTGGTTGCCAGACGCCCGTTCCGTTCCCCCCATCACACCATTTCCGATGCCGGACTGATTGGCGGCGGTCATTATCCCAGACCCGGTGAGGTCAGCATGGCCCATAACGGAGTCCTCTTTCTGGATGAGTTGTCCGAATTCAAAAAGCATGTCCTGGAAGTTCTGCGGCAGCCCCTGGAAGACTTTCGCGTCACCATTTCCCGGGCCGCCTCCACCATCACCTATCCGGCCAGCTTCATGCTGATTGCCGCCATGAATCCCTGTCCGTGCGGGTATTTTTCCGACCCCAAGCACGAATGCCGCTGCTCCCACCAGCAGATTTTCAAATACCGGTCCAAAATATCCGGCCCCCTTCTGGATCGTATCGACATTCACGTCGAGGTTCCGGCTGTTCCTTACCGGGACCTGATGGGGGTGGCCCAAGGCGAGCCATCCAGCGCGATTCTGGAACGGGTGAATGCGGCCCGAAGCCGTCAGTCCGAACGTTTCAGTCAGACCAAAATCTTCTGCAACGCCCAGATGGGCAGCCGGCATATCAAAAAATACTGCCACCTGGACAATGCATCCCTCAATCTGATGGAATCGGCCATCGACCGGCTGGGGCTGTCGGCCCGGGCCTTCAACCGCATTTTGAAGATATCCCGGACCATTGCGGATCTGGAGGGAAAAACCGATGTGGACAGCGATGATGTGTCCGAGGCCATTCAGTATCGGAGTCTGGACCGCAGCAAGCTGATGGCGTGAATTGGGGTAGAAGGAATCCAATTTCAAGCGAATTGACCTGGTAAGACAAAATTGACAAAGTTCATAAACAGGTTAACATATTTTCAATGAGACGAATTTTGTTTTTGTCACAGGGTCCGGGCATTGTCCTGTTCAGGAATATCTTGATAATCTTCCGGATAAAACCGTCCAGAAAATTGCATGGGTCTTGCGGGTGATTCGTGACATGAAACGTGTCCCATCCAATTATCTTAAAAAATTGGTGAATACGGATGACATTTGGGAAATCCGGATAGAAGTCGGACACAACTCCTATAGAATCCTTGGATTTTTTGAGGAATTTGAATTGATTATTTTGACCAATTGTTTTCAGAAAAAAACGCGACAAACACCAGATTCCGAGATCAGACTCGCAATAGAACGGAAAACAGATTACCTGAGACGAAGGAAATGACATGGATGATCTGGAAAAATATATTGAGAAGCGAAAAAATAGCTCTCCCGGATTCGAAATCGGTTTTGAAAGAGGATATGATCAGTTCAAAATCGGGGTTACGCTTCGTATGGCCCGTGAGGAGGCTGGGCTTACTCAGGAGGAATTGGCAATACGGCTGCTAACCAAAAAATCTGCGATCTCACGTATTGAGAATCATGCCTAAGACATCCGGCTTTCCACACTTGGAAAATTTGCTGAAGCAATCGGAAAAAGGCATTCAGCAGGGACTTCAACAAGGGCTTCATCAAGGACTCCAGCAAGGTAAACTGTCGGCCTCGAAAGACGCCCTCGTTGACTTGCTGACCGAACTCTTTAATGTGGTCCCCCTGGATTTGATTCAGACCATCGACCAGATTGATAACCTCTTCACGCTAAAAGCACTTCGAAAAAGTGCCCTGAAAGCGTTATCTATAGAATCTTTCAAAAATGATGATTCAATAATCACGTTTTCTGGAGGCCTTTTCGGTCCTCGCGTTTCATGACATGGGCTTCCGGCCTTATCGGCAAATCCAGTTATGCCATGCACGGATGGGTTATAATATCCTATCACTGCGTTTTTTTTGGAATAGCTGCCCTTGCAAAAGAAATAAAAATCTGGGTTTTGTGCATTATAGTATCGTTGAGTATTTCCAGGTTGTCAAATGTTGCGAATAGGATAACTATTCAAAAGCCGCGTCTTTTGACTCATCCTGCGCCTTTCTGATCATTTTGGCCAGATCACCTTTTGCACAGCTATCCCTTTTTTAGTACGAGCAAAGGACTCAACCCTTAGGCGTGCTATCCGACCATCTCGCAGATAACGTCTTTTACGGAAAGGATATCTTTCACGAGCCCCGAAATCTGCCCTGCAGGAAGAATTCCGACATTCACATTCCCTTTAATCCATGAATCTTCCATGGATGGACCGCCAAAGCCCTGCACGCCACCTGATTCACTGCCTTCGGCAACAATGGCGTCCGCACCAAGCACCTCTGCCTTGCAAGCAGAATCGACTGTAGGTGCGACGAGCAGGACTTTGACCCCGCGCTCACGGAGAAAGGGAATCAACTGCTTTGGAGACCCTCCGGAAACAGTCACCGCGCCAATGCCTTCCTTAGCCACCACAGCAGCGAATTCCAGGGCCTTGGGGTTCATGGCAAAGAGGTTGGCTCCAAACGGTTTGTTCGTAAGCTCCTTGGTGGCACAATAATTTTTCAAGGGGGCCGTGTATCGATTTCATTGACACAGAGGGATTCGGAAAATGTCCATTACCTCAATAGTCCGTATGATGCTTTTTAATTTGTCCAATGAGAACATTATGCTGCGATCATATTCATATGTTCACTGTTAATATCAGCCCAAAACTTTTCTTGCAAACGCTTTAGCATTTGCCACGTCATCCTCATTGGGGTGTCCGGTCATCTGTTTAACCATTCCCGCCCATTGTTCGTCGGACAAATTCAGCTTCTTTTGTACCATTTCGTGCAAGGATTCGGTCAGGGCTCCCTGGCAGTCAAAACAGCCTTTATATGCAATTCCTTTTTCCTTGCAGGCGACCTGAATGGGTTCTACAAATCCATCCATGTCCTGGTTCGGATAAGCCGGGGCGAAATGGGTAATGAAACCAGCCATTTTTGGGCTCGAACCTGCCTGAATGTCAGTCAAGAACTTTTTGACCGGTGCAGCCAGATTGGCTGAGTGGAGGGGTGAGCCGATGAAAATGAAATCATATCCGGCAAAATCTCCAGCACCGACGTCCTCAAGTTTTTTCAATTCTGCTTGATTACCCTTGGATGCTTCCTCGAAGATGCCTTTAGCGATCTTTTCCGTGTTTCCACTCTGGCTAAAATAAGTAACCAAAACTTTCATGATGTAACCTCCCGTTATTTGATTTATGATTAATAATAGACCGCTGTATTCGAAAACAGCTTTAATTAAGCGGTCCGTGCTGCTGTTTTTGTAAGCGCTCGCCGATGCGCCGGCCTATCTGAACGGCCTCCGCCCGCACCTTTTCCTGATCCTCAACCCGGGTATATCCAATTTCGGAAGTTTTTGCATCCGGGCCGTAAAACATTTTGAGGCCGCTCATTTCACACTCATCCCCCTCGCCGCAGTAAAGACAGGACACGTTTCCTTGAACTGATAATTGCTCAACCAGTTCCATGTGTTCGTACCCTGATCTCTGTCGCCAAAGCCATATTAATGGCATCCATAGCCTTGGGATCCATGCCGGTTAAAACCGTTGCGCACAACTTTCCTTTGAGCAGGTTTTTCCGATGTCTGAAAGACCAGAATCTTTCAAGAAGGGCTTTGGTGAAACTGTCGATCTGACCATAAGGAGGATAGGCACCGATAATCAACGCCTTGGCTGTTTTGATTTTTTCGGCAAGTTCTTGAAAATCGTCTTTAACCTTTTTCATCTATCGTTTTGTCCGTCCCGGGCATGGGGGTTATTTTTTTGTTTGCAGCCTATCAGTCATTTGGGAAACCGTCTGTAGCAGCCGCTACATTTTGAATATAAAAAGCAAAATATTTGAAAATAAGTGAATTGTAACTACTAACAGGGCGTTATTGTCCAAGGCGACTGTTGATCGGGTAATGCAGAGGAGCAGTTGTTCAGAATCTCTGGAATGAGTGAAGGCGACAGCTACGCTCATTTCATTATAGGCAGGATGAGTTTTCTTCCTTCATGAATTATTTTGCCGGCACCTTTTAGCGCTTTCATCGCGCGGGTAATGCTGACCCGGTGGGCACCGGTCAAAAACCCCAGGTCCTCATGGGTTAGAGGGAATTGTATTACGATGCCTTTAGGGGTGTTGGTTCCATGCTCTTTTGCGACATTGGAAAGAACACTATAAAGTCGATTTTCGATATTCGTAACGGCCAGACTTCCCACGTGACCGGTCAACCAGGTAATTCTTTCGCTTAAATTCTTGATGATCTGCAGTCCTACCTTGGGGTGTTGTAAGACCAATTCTTCAAATTGGCTTCGGCTGAATCCACAGGTCAAGGTATCTTCAAGGCAATACGCACTGACCGGATATTGGCCTTCTTCTGAAAACATATTTTCACCGACAAAATCACCGGCCTTGCGAATATCAAGCGTCAATTCGGTTCCGTCTTCAAGAACTTTGGAAAGCTTAACACGTCCGCCTTTGATAAGAAACATTTCATCGGCCGGGCCGCCCTGTAGAAACAGAGATTGTCCTTTGACCGACTTTTTCCTTCCAGCTTCGCGGCTAAGTGCTTTAATTTCTTCCGGATCAAGATTTTCGAATATCCAAAGATTGCCGATACAGATTGGAGACAGTTCCATATCCTTGCCGGCAATTTGTTCACATAGGCACGTCATTATTTCCCTCATTTACTGATTTTGAAGGTCAAATATTCCAATCAGGTATAAGGCTATGGATTGGAATGTGGTAGGTCCGAACTTAACCATTCTTGCATATAAGCATGAGTCTGGCCATTATTAACGATACGGATGGTATCATTGATTTTCCTGCCCCACAGATCCCAGCAGCATATTTCTAAATTATCCCAAAATAACCCTATGATAAAACTGCCCTGCCTGTCAAATATTCGATACATTTCGGATTTCGTTCGTGATCTTCAGAATATCTCGTATCTGCTCCTCCGTGAATCTCCGCTTATCCTCAACCCTCCCAGTCTCTGGATACCATCCATTTCGTAAACGATACCTGAATGTATCAGGGTGCATTCCAAGGACTTGACAGACATCAGATGTCGTGTGTAGTTGCCTTGACAGGCAATCCGAAGTCATTGATTTTGATTTCCGGATGTCTTCTGAAAGGTGGATATATGTGTACCTTGATGGAATATTGATAAGATGGCGTGTCGGTATTTTGTGCATCCGCATCCCTGCGGCTATTTTTCCGATCCCAAGCATGAATGCCGCTGCTCCCATCAGCAGATTTTCAAATACCGGTCCAAAATATCGGGCCCCCTTCTGGATCGTATCGACATTCACGTCGAGGTTCCGGCTGTTCCTTACCGGGACCTGATGGAGGTGGCCAAAGGAGAGCCATCCAGCGCGATTCTGGAACGGGTGAATGCGGCCCGAAGCCGTCAGTCCAAACGCTTCAGTCAGACCAAAATCTTCTGCAACGCCCAGATGGGCAGCCGGCATATCAAAAAATACTGCCGACGCAATGCCGCTTCCCGCAATCTGATGGAATCGGCCATCGGCCGGCTCGGACTGTCAGTCCGGGCCTTCAACCGCATTTTGAAGATATCCCGGACCATTTCGGATCTGAACGGGAAAAACGATGTGGACAGCGATGATGCGCCAGAAGCTATTCAATTCCAAATGGAACAGAGCAGCTGATGGTGTAAATTGGTATGAAAAAATGGTTGTAAACCGCATATCGGTGTATCCAATCAAAACGCTGTTCTGTTGATCGAGTTTCCCGTTTAAATTGTTATGAACTTGTCCGCCAACTGCATGGCGGTGACGATATCGAGCATGTTGGTGGTTTCGCCGACCTGTTTTTTTTCCAGCAGATTGAAATGGGTCAAACAGGTGCCGCACACCAGAATCCTGAGTCCGGCATTCTCATAGGCCTTCAGATCATCCAGCACGTCCGATCCCGCAATCGTCAGCTTGACACCGTTGTTGACAAACACCAGCCGCCACAAATCCGGTCCCATTTCCTTCAGGGTGCGCAGAAAACTGAGCATCAGTTTCAGACCCAGTTCATCATCCCCAAACCCCATCCGGTCCGTGGTACACATGACCATGATTTTGCTGGCGCCGGTTTCCGGCATGGCAGATACACCGGGATGTTCCACCGGCTCTGAACCGGCAGTTCCGATCACGCGATAGACGGTTCCGTTTTGTTCGAGCCGGGTTGCAAATCCCTGCGATGTCAGAAAACGCTGAACATTCTCCCGGGAGGCGGCATTGTCAACAATCACACATACACTGCCAGGTTTTTCTTCCTGCAATACGGCCCTGGTGTGAAGTACCGGAGCAGGACAGGCCAGGCCCCGTGCATCAATTTCTTTCATACAAACTCCTTTTTGTAACAGATTTCATGCTTTGAAATTACAATTTTAATGCGTGTCCGGGTTTTCCTTTGAATACCGGTAATGGCATGCCATGAGTTATCCGGAAAATGGACACGATAATTCACTGACATGATACATGTGTTTCTGGCCGCAATACGGGCAGGATTCGTTGAGAAGTACTTTGGCATCCATGACCCGGTTACCGTACCCGTCAGTGATGACACCCCTGTTTTCAACGATACGGTATTCTCTGCTTTCAAACGACCTGTTTTGATCCGGACAGACAAAGATCAATTTCATATATCTGACGTTATCCTTGCGCATGCTGGCGGATGGAATTGGGAGACAGTCAGAGAATCCTGCCTGAAGATGAATTTTTAATGTAATATTTTATACCAAACATGCCTGTTGAACAAATTCACATTTATTATTTTACACCTGCTCTTATTCCCATATGTTATAGCGCCTCACCGTAATTGCTCAAAAACCCGGGATTTCCGTACCGTGTCGGGTGTTTTCTATGGTTTGCCCGGATTTGTTGAGAGCTTACGCCTCACCGTGTTCGGAACAGATTGAATCTGATTATAACGGATTTTTTTATTGCGTTGGCAGTTATGGCTTTCTATAGTTAATGACTTGGAAATGTAAACTGGCCGAATGGAACAACACATGTAAAAGGACGATATCGATTCAAAAAAGGAGATAAAAACCAATGGCTTTCAAAAAACAGGTTCTGTCGATACTTGTCATGCTGCTTGTGATCAGCACCGCGGTGGCAGCACAGGATCCCACGATTCTGATGGTATTCGATGCATCCGGATCCATGTGGGGAAAAATTGACAAAACCACAAAAATCGAGACGGCCCGAAAGGTCATGGGTGAAGTCATTGAAAAAATACCTTCCGGAACTTCGGTCGGACTGATGGTCTACGGGCATCGTCGAAAAGGCGACTGCAGGGATATTGAACTGGTCTATCCGCCTGGTGTGCTGGATACAGTCCGCTTCATGGAAACAGTGAGGCAGATCAATCCCAGGGGAAAAACCCCGATTACCCTGGCGATTCAGTCTGCTGCCCGGGCCCTGCCTTCCGGAACAGATCCGGTATATATCATTTTAATCAGCGACGGTATCGAAACCTGTGATGGGGACCCCTGTAATGCAGCGGCGGAACTGCGGTCAAAAATGGCCAATCTGATCATCCATGTGGTGGGCTTTGGCGTGACCGGTGATGCCGTGGATCAACTGTCCTGTATTGCCCAAAAAGGGGGCGGCAGATTTTTTGAGGCATCCTCGGCAGCAGACCTGTCCCGGTCACTTGCCACCCTGCGGGATCATATCATCGAAAAGACACCCATTGCACCACCTCCGGAAAAACCGGTTGTCAAAGCCTCTTCTGCTACCAGCAAACGAATCCGGATTGCCGGACCCGGGACTGTAAAACTGGTTCTTCCAGAGTGGTGCCAGATGCCCAAATCCTGGTATCTGGCAGATCCGGAAACCGGCACGGAAATAGCCCGTTCATCATTGGATCAGATTCAGATCAGGGCCGGTGAGTATCAGTTGGGCTGGCGTCAGTCCGAACATAACTCCGGAGATTATCTGGTTTCGGAAATCGTTACGGTTCAATCCGGTATAACCACCGAGCTGCCGGTTGAGACCGGCCTCCGGTTGACCCTGCCAACCGGCCTGCCAGCCCCGTACCAGTGGGAACTGGTGGATGAGCAGGGCAAACCGGTTGCATCCTTCAGCCGCATTATCCATCCGGTTCCGGTTCCTGCCGGTACGTGGCAACTGCTTTGGCGTCAGGGGGAGCACAGCCATCCCAAAATCATTCTGGGGCCGGTGACCATTGCAGAAGGAAATCTGACAGACATGGTTCTGGATACCGGAGTGGTCATTGGCAGACCGGACTGGCACGTTTCCAAAGATCGGTCTGACAACAGCCGGATGATTCTGGAAAATGCAGGCGGCGAGAAGCTGACCATTTATCAACCGCAGGATGTTCAGTTGCTGGCACCCGGGGAATATAAACTTTTCTGGAAGCACTCCGAACATGGTCATGCCCCGGTTTTCTGGCAGTCGATTCGTCTGGCGCCCCATCAACTGGTGACGGTTGATGTATCATCCGGCCTGACATTTTTGACCAAACAGCAAAAGCCTCCTTATCGGATCATTGCAAAGGACCTGAAGCGCGGAGAGAAGACGGTCATGTCACAGTCCTGGGGACCCATGCCGCTGCCACCGGGCCGGTATCTTTTGAAGCTGCAAACAGAAGAACATGGTGGCGGGCCCGTGGTCATTGCCGATGATGTGGAAATCGGCGCCAATGAGCTGATTGAAATTGAGATGTGACCGTTATAGCTTTCCAGATAAAGATTTTGGGTGCGTTATCGGTCGGGGATGGCCGAGAAAAGGCTTACCCCCTCCCTGCCGCCTTCCCAAAATCATTATCTTAAAAGCTATAGAACTTACATTTCGCACTTTGCA
>DFZE01000003.1:6510-6649 GCA_002382065.1 Desulfobacteraceae bacterium UBA4064 | reverse complement strand
GACGGGCCGCACCCTATGGTATTTTTGATTTGGCAAACAATGTAGGTTTTGTCAATGTTGGGATAAGTGCCGACACGTCTGCATTTGCCGCAGAAAGCATTCGCCGTTGGTGGATGAGCATGGGAAAAGAAAGCTATCC
>DFZE01000003.1:0-6395 GCA_002382065.1 Desulfobacteraceae bacterium UBA4064 | reverse complement strand
ATCTGATTGGGGCGACGAAAACTAAGAAAGGGCTAAGAATCAAAACATCGGTAGACACCAATGAATACGCCAACGGGATTAAAATTACAGATCAGGAAATAAAAACATTAGCTCTTGAAAGAGAAGAATTTCATGGCGAATGGAATTATACATTACACCCGCGTTAGATTGGTCATGTTATTTTGTAACGCATCCTTATTTCGGAATCGAGGAGTCATGTGAATGATGCAGATCAATAACAGCGACCTCTCAACCGAGCTGACGTATACCCGATTTGACCGGATGGTGGAAAAATACCCACGGAATACTGCCGTTGTCTATCTGGGCGAACGATTTTTCTATCACCGGCTGTATGTGACCTGAGCGCCCGTTTTGCCGGTGCGCTGAAAGACATGGGGGTCTGCAAGGGGGACCGGGTGATGATCTATGTCTCCAATTGCATCCAATGGGTCATCGCATTTATCGGAATCCAGAAACTGGGGGCGGTGATCGTTCCGGTTTCTCCGATCTACACGTCCCATGAACTCGACTACATGGTCCGGGATTCCGGGGCGGAAACCCTGATATGCCTGGATACCAATTTTTGCTATGTCAAGGAGGTGATGGATCAAACCGGCCTGAAACGGGTCATCGTCACCAACCTGGTGGATCTGCTCCCGCCCTGGAAACGGTATCTGGGTGTCCTGTTCGATAAAATTCCCAACGGCAAAGTCGATAACAGCACGGGAGTTTTCAGTTTCATATCCCTTTTAAGGCATGAACCGCTCCGGACACCGGCAGAAATCGATCCCATGACCGATCTGTCCTATCTCCTCTACACCGGCGGCACAACCGGTTTTCCCAAGGGCGTTCCCGGCAATCACAGCGGCATGACATCCTATGTCAACGATGTTACCCAGGATGTCGCCGGAGACCGGCTGCTGGAAGGCAGAGATGTCTATATCGCGATCAATCCGATGTTTCATCATCATGGCCCTTGGCCTGTTCATGTCGATCGGCCTGAACAAGGGCAATACAACGGTGCTGATGCCCGTCCCTCAGGTGGATGCCATTCTGGAAAGCATTCAGCGGTTTCGTGTGCGTTGGCTTCTGGGTGTGCCCGCCCTGTACCGGATGATCCTGGATAATGACCGGGTCGATCAGTATCAGCTCAATTCGCTTCTCTATTGTTTTTGTGGCGGCGATGTCCTTCCTGCAGAGATGTACAGCCGCTGGGAAACCCGTTTTCATATTCCGATTTACCAGGTTTACGGGTCCACCGAGGTGGGACATGTCTGCTACAGCCGGATCGACAAAAAACCCAAACCCGGAACCATCGGTCTTCCCCTGAAAAGCCGGGAATGCATCATTGTCAATCCTGCGACCCTGGAGCCAGTTTCTCCCGGTGAAAGTGGGGAGCTGCTGGTATCTTCACCGTATACCATCAAAGGCTACTGGAACAAGCCGGATGAGACCGAACGGACCTGTGTTTTAATCGATGGCAAAGTCTTTTGCCGCATGGGTGATTTTGTAAGTGAAGACGAGGATGGTGAACTCTATTATGTGGAACGAAGTGCGGATCTCATCAAGCATAAAGGCTACCGGATATCCGCATCCGAAGTGGAGGCCATCCTTCAGGATCATCCAACCGTTGTAGGCGCCTGCGTGGTGGGCGTGCCTGATGAGCGGGTCGGAGAGCGGATCAAGGCCATCGTGGTGTTGAAAGAGGATGCACGGGGGGTCGGGGGGTCTGATCTGATCAAATGGTGCCGGGAACGTCTGGCGCCCTACAAGGTTCCCGCGTATATCGAATTCAGGGACATGCTTCCCAAATCCAAGGTCGGCAAACTGCTGCGTCGGGAGATCCGGGATGAAGAGCGGCGGCGTGTCTCCAAGAGGTAAGCGCAGGTGTCTACCGTCCGGAACAAGCAAATCGTCTGTACAAGCGGATAATCAGTTTCCGGGGCGGGTTGCGCGACCCAGTGCGACAATAAAATCAAACTCGATGTCGTTACGGTAAATATTCATGAATCATTCCAGGAGCTTTACCCCAATATAAGAAAATGACATTTACCGCTTTTCTATTGAATTCTGCCTGTCCATTTCCACGGTAAATATCTCACCACAGACATCCTGAGTGGAAACGCTCAATCGGACCGGAAAATCTCCCATGGCATTTCCTACTTCGGAAAATGCCCTTTCCGGTGTATTGTTGGTTTCGCTGAGATGCGCCAGGATTACATGCTGAAGACCGGGATGGTAAATTTCGCGAAGCAGACTGCCGGAATCCGAATTTGACAAATGCCCGGTGCTTCCCTTGATACGCTGTTTTAACGGCCATGGATATGGGCCATTCATCAGCATACCGGCATCATGATTGGCTTCAAGAACCAGCAGACTGCATTCCGATAGATGTGTTTTCACCAAAGATGTAGCAATACCCAGATCCGTGGCAATGCCGATTTTTATCCCGGCATGCTGTATCGTAAATCCGGATGGGTCTTCGGCATCATGGGAAATGGAGAAGGGATTCAACATCAGGGACTCGATACAGAAACGCTCTCCGCATTCAAATGGAACGGTTATTTTGAGGTTTTTCAACTGAGGAGCTGCCGCGACAGCGGTTCGGGGCGTCATATACACCGGAAGATCATAACGCCGGGCCAGAACGCCAACGGCCTGAACATGATCACTGTGTTCATGCGACACCACAATGGCACTCAGGTTCGCAGGAGAAAGACCCCGCAACACCATGCGACGTTCAATTTCCTTACCGGACAGTCCGGCATCCACCAGGATGGAGTTGACGCCGTTGGACACATGGATACAGTTGCCACGGCTGCCGCTTGCCAGAATGCAGACGGAAATCATCGTTGAATCAGGCATCGGCATCATCTGCCGGTGTGACCAAAGCCGCCGGTATCCCGCCCGGTCTTATCCAGCGTTTCAGTTTCAACCAGTGTGGCATGATACACCCTATGAATGACCAGTTGGGCGATTCGGTCCCGGCGATGAATCACAACCGGTTTTTTACCATGATTGATAAGTGCGATCTGAACTTCACCCCGATAGTCCGCATCAATGGTTCCCGGGCTGTTGATCAGGGTGATGCCGTGATTAACCGCCAGCCCGCTTCTGGGACGCACCTGGGCCTCATAGCCGGGTGGAAGCGCAATGGCAAATCCGGTTGGAATTTTTTGAATCTCTCCGGGCTGAAGGATTGCATCATCCGTTACAGCAGCACAAATATCCATTCCGGCTGACTGAGCCGTCATATAGTCAGGCAGTGGAATGTCCGAATCAATCCGGGGTCTCAGTCGCTGAATATAAATGGTGGGTGAGTCATCTGGCATGGCCGCTATCGGTTTTCCGTGAAAATAGATCGTGAAACGCCGCTCGGAATCGCTGGCTTCAAGGGGCAGGTTGCAGGAAGCAGACACCTTCAGTTTCTCTGCCATTTTCATAAATGATGGCGGTCAAGCCCCTGATCATGCGTATTGACTGAAGGGCTTGGAATTATGGTCAATCAGAGACTTGAAACGCACCGTCAATGGCGCTTCGGTCAAAAACCGGCCCTAACAGCGTCAGAGAAACATGATCGGGTTGAAACAGTTCCTGAGCCAGATTCTGAATATCTGTCGACGTTACGGAATCGATTTCCGAAAATATTTCATCCATCGATGTGGAACGGCCAAAATAAAACTCGCCCTGAGCCAGCCGAACCATTTGATTGTCATTGCTTTCCGAGGATAAAAGCAGGCTGCCCTTGGTAAATTCCCGTGCATTTTTCATGTCATTCAAATCAGGTGCTTCTTTTTTGATTCGCTGAAGTTCCTGAAGAATCAGATTGATGGTTTCAGACACATTGGCAGAATCAACGCCTGCATAAACACCAAACATCCCGGCATCCGAATAGGATGACACAAATGAATATACGGAGTAAGCAAGACCCCGCTGTTCCCGAATCGACTGAAAGAGGCGGGAGCTCATATTTCCACCCAGAAGCGTATTCAACATGCTGAGCGTGTACCGTTTTTCATCGGTAATGGCCAGTCCCCGGGCGCTGATACAGATATGGGCCTGTTCCAGATCTTTTTCGTGAATGTCCATGCGGGACTGAACCCGCGATGGCGGCACATTGTCAACGGTTGGTTCTGGAATCAGGCGATCAAACAGCGGACCGATTCGATCCACCAGTTGGTCATGATCAATATGACCGGCGGCTGCAATCAGTATTCTGGACGGTGTATAGGCGGTCTTGAAAAACTGCCTGAGTTTATCCGAATCAAACCGGAAAATATTTTCACGGGATCCCAGAATGGACCGGCCCAGGGGATGCCCTCCCCAGAAGGTTTCTCCGGCCAGCATATGAACATATTCATCGGGCGTATCCTCGACCATACCGATTTCCTGAAGAATAACCGGACGCTCCCGTTCAATATTTTCAGGAGAAAAAGCGGGATTCAAAAAGATATCCGTCAGAATGTCGATCATGGTTTCCGAATGGCTGTCCATGACCCGCGCATGAAAACAGGTGTTCTCCATGGAAGTGAAGGCATTGGTGTAACCGCCGATGGCATCGAATGCCCGTGCGATATCGAATGCCGATCGTTTCTCGGTCCCTTTGAAAATCATGTGTTCGATGAAATGGGACAAACCGTTTTCGGTATCCGACTCATCCCGCGACCCCATATTGACCCATATCCCCAGGGATACGGATCGAACATGAGGCATATCGCGTGTCAGAATTCGAACGCCATTGCCGAGAACGGTTTTTTTTGCGGAAATCTCCGGCATGCCTTACAGTCCTTCTTCCAGTACCACCTTATGGCTGAGACGGATCTTCCCGTCCCGTGAAATTTCCAGAACTTTGACGCGAAGTGTATCCCCTTCTTTCACCACATCCGAAACATGGGTAACCCGCCGCGTCGAAAGCTGGGAAATGTGAACCAGACCATCGGTTCCGGGCAGTATTTGAACAAATGCACCGAAATCCGTGATTTTGACAACCGTCCCATCGTAGACTCGACCCACTTCGGCCTCCATGGTCAAACCGTGGATCAGCTTGATCGCGGCATCCCCGTCTTCTTTTGACATTGCCGCGATTTTGACCATTCCGGTATCATCGATTTCGATTCGAGTGTTGGTCTCGCTTTGAATGGAACGGATCATCTTCCCGCCAGGACCGATGATATCCCGAATCTTGTCCGGATTGATTTTGACCGTTGTGATGGCAGGCGCATGCGGAGAAATAGCGTCTCTGGGGCTGCCCAGCGCAGACAGCATTTTATCCAGAATGAACAGTCTGCCGTCTCTGGCCTGATTCAGCGCCTGTTCCAGGATGGATCGGGACAGCTCATGAATTTTGATATCCATCTGAAGCGCCGTGATTCCGGCGCTGGTCCCGGCCACTTTGAAATCCATATCCCCGGTGTGATCTTCATCACCCAGAATATCCGAAAGGATGGCAACCTGTTCCCCCTCCTTGACGAGTCCCATGGCAATGCCCGCGACCGGCGCTTTTATCGGTACGCCGCCGTCCATCAATGCCAGTGCTCCGGCACAGATCGTTCCCATCGAGGATGACCCGTTGGATTCCAGAACTTCGGAAACCAGCCGGATGGTGTAGTCAAACGTTTCTTTTTCCGGCAGAATTTTTTCAATGGCCCGTGTGGAAAGACCGCCATGACCGATATCCCGTCTGCTGGGTCCGGAAATACGCTTGACTTCACCCACGCTGAACGGCGGAAAATTATAATGCAGCATGAAAGGCCGGGACTCCTCGCCTGCCAGCGTTTCCACTCGTTGTTCGTCCTGGCCGGAGCCAAGTGTCAAAACACCCAAAACCTGTGTTTCTCCACGGGTGAACAGCGCGCTGCCATGAGGTCTGGGCAGAACACCGACTTCACAGGTGATGGGACGGATTTCGTCAAACTTCCGACCATCAATTCGCCTGCCCTCGGAAAGGATGAGGGTCCGGCAGATCTGTTTCTGAAAGTCATGAAGAATGTCTGCAATCTCATCTTTGCGGTCAAGCGCGGTCTGACCCATCGCGTCTTTCACGGCATTTTTCACATCGCGAATCGCACCATAGCGCTCGACCTTGGTGGGAATCGATATGGCCTCCTGCAGTCTGACAAACGCCAGTTCTTTGACCTGTGCGACCAGATTCGCATCCTTTTCTCTGGATTCAGCAGTCCGCTTGGGTTTGCCACAAAGGGATTTCAATTTTTCCTGAAGATCGATCACGGGCTGAATGGCGGCATGACCAAAATAGATGGCTTCCAGCATGTCCGCTTCGCTGACGATATTGCCGCCGCCTTCAACCATCACCACGCCAGTCCGTGAACCGGCAACAATGATGTTGATATCACCGGTTCCTTCTTCCGAAAGAAAGGAATAGCAGAAAGGAATAG
>DFZE01000153.1 GCA_002382065.1 Desulfobacteraceae bacterium UBA4064 | reverse complement strand
GTTGAGGCGGTACTGGCTCATGCAACGGAAACCCTGAACCGGAAACATCATCTTCGGAACAAAGATATTGATCTGGAGACGATCATTCAGCGGATTGGTGAATTGCTTGACATGACGCGGGCAGAGGTGCTGGCAGCCGGCAAAAATCGTCGAACGGTTCATGCCAGAAGCCTTCTGTGTTATTGGGCGGTAGAAGCGTTGGGAGTCAGCATGACCGGGCTTTCCACCCGGCTTGACATTTCGATGAATGCGCTCAGCAAATCGGTGGCAAGAGGCAGGATATTGGCAAAAATGCACGATTTATCATTGACCTGAAAAACAAATAATCAAATGGGGAGAGCGTGCCATAATGCGTGTACGGGGCCTCCCATGAAATTATGCGTTTTGTATCTTGCCCTCATTGCTCCACGTGTTTTGCCAACCGATCAGGCCCAACCCAAACGGTTTGATTTGACAGGGAAACGACTATTTTTTATGGTTGCATTTGAAAAACACCTTGAGACCACGAAATATTGATTCAGCTTTTTTATGAATTTTGTGTATTTCGTGGTTAAAAATATCTCTTTGAAATTTAAGGTGGGGCTTGACATCTCATGTCAACTGTTTCATATGATATTACAAAATTATGATATTACGAAATACACTGCTATCCATTCTCAGCAGCCCATATATGCCCCCTGCACCCAATCGGGAGATTAATCGGCTGTTGTTGGCCGATCTTGCCGTGCGCAGCACGCAGGCAACCGTTCTGACCGGCGTGAGACGCTGCGGTAAAAGCACGTTACAGGCACAGCTCATGCGTCGATCTGCCAAAGCGTTTTACTGCAATTTTGAGGACACCCGGCTTTTTGGAATGGGACCCGATGATTTTCCCGCCTTCCTGTCAGTGCTGGATGAACTGACCGATCCGGAGCAACCGGTGTTTCTGGACGAAGTTCAGGAAATTGCGCAATGGCAACGCCTGGTTCGTTCCCTGCTGGATCGGGGACGGACCGTATGCGTTACGGGTTCCAACGCCTCATTGCTGGGTCTGGAATTGGGAGCAAAACTTACTGGGCGGCATCTGTCATTCGAGGTGTTTCCGTTCAGTTATCCGGAGTATCTGTCATTTACCGGAAAAAATCCGGGTGCGGAATCCTTTCATGCCTTTCTGGAAGACGGCGGATTTCCGGTTTTCCTGGAAGAGCGTCGCGACCTGATTTTGCAGGAATTACTGCGGGATGTTGTTCAGCGGGATGTGGCGGTCCGACACGGACTGCGTGAGACCCGACATGTAATGAATCTCATCCTGTTTCTGCTTGCGAATACCGGCCAGCCGATTTCATTCCAGAATATTACCAAGAACCTTGCAATTCCCACTGTCGGGCAGACGTCACGATATATGGAATTTCTCCAGGATGCCTATCTGATCTTCACTGTTCCCAAATACAGCGAATCCTTTAAAAAACGGGTCATAGCCCCGGCCAAATATTTCGCAATTGACAACGGGCTGCGAAGGGCCAACTCTCCCCAGGTCCAACCCGACCTGGGACATCGCCTTGAAAATGCCGTTGCACTTCACCTTCGACGCAACACGCGGGACCTGTGTTATGCCGGTGCACGCGATCTATGGGAATGTGATTTCATCACCCCGGACGCTGCCATTCAGGTTTGTGCCGAACTTACACCTGCCAATCTGGGTCGCGAGTTGCGTGGCGTTATCGAAGGTACACGATTGCATGGCAAGCGTCGGGCGCTGGTGGTGACACTCGATCAGTCCGACCATCTGAAAGAGGATGGGGTGGACATTGACGTGATCCCGGCCTGGAGCTGGATATCCTGATTGAAACCACGTGTTTTTCAATCAGCTCCATTTGCGTAGTTTGGGACGTAAATGAAAATAGAAGTTTCTTCCCAAGGCGATATTTTTTATAAGAAAACATACCATGAAACGTACATAGATGCGCCCGGGGCGCTGAATAGTATCATTGTCAGAGGAATAGCGCGCGGAAACATATTCGATGATGATGCCGAAGTGCTGGCATGCCGGTTTCCGATGCCTATCTGTCCGGATAGCAGCCCAAATGCGGGACTGCGGTACGCTGCTGCTTACGGCGCATTAATCCTTTAAACGAACAGTGTCAGGTTGTACCAAGGGATAAGCATGTTGGGACACCCAGCCGGTTCTTGAAAATGGAAGGGCGGAATGATGGATAATGATCAAACCGATTTTGAACTGGGGCAGGCGTATTATCTTGAAAACAATTATTCAAAAGCCGCTCAAATATGGGCTGAGCTGGCAGATCAGGGAGATATCAATTCACTGTTCCATCTGTCCCTGTTGTATGAACGGGGCCAGGGTGTTCCAGAAAACAAAAAAACAGATACGAATGAATTTGAAAATTTTATCAATCACTCCAGACTATCGGTAAGAGCAAAAAAAATCCTGCTGCAAAACATTCCCGGTTATGATGAATTGGCCCGTCTCAAAATTGATCAGGTATTGACATTCCGGAACTGTTTTATCAAGATCGGCAAAGAAATAATGGATTTTGTTGATTCCTTCCTGTCCGACGAAATCCTTTCAAAGCATTCCCCTTTGAATCATGATCCTTTGAATGCGACCTTTATTTCTGGCCCTGATCGAAAAATTTCCCAAAATCTTGGTCAGGCCCCAACAGAAGACACATTGAAACTGTTTCCGCTTTTTTCAGGAAGGCCGGTAGCACACATTGGCGCGGAAAGCGTTCCGGATCATTATCTACCCAAAACCCCTTTATCGGATATTCTCTTGTCAAACCGCACCCGAAAAGTCCTTCCATCCGGATATCGGACAATCGGCGAACTGTTGCTGTGCCCGTTTCCGCTTTTACTCAGACAACGGAATTTGGGACGCAAATGTCTTTGGGAAATCCATCAGGCTGTCCATGACTGCATCCTGAAACCGGATGCCAACATATTGGGCACTGAGCATTATGAATCCTTTGAAAAACTGGTCGAAGGCTTTATCTGTTCTGTTGTCCCCAAAAAGCAGCATGTCGATATTGTGTTACAGATGTTGTTTCAGTTTGATGGCGGCAAAAAACCGACCCTGATGGAAGTTGGAAAAATCCATGGCCTTTCCAATGAAAGAATCCGCCAGATCGTTTCAAAAAATGTACGACGTCTGAAAACACCGAAAAACTGCGACCGGATCAAAAGATTTTGGGCTGAAACAGAAAACGTCATCAATTCATATGATGGCACGGTTGAATTGAACCAACTTTCGATGGAAATTCGGGACAGATTTTTATGGACATCACCTCTCAATCCATCTGCGCTGAAAACACTACTGGAGATGTATCCGGGAGTTCGCCTGGAAATTTTCCGAGAGTCCTGGATTGTTTTTTCTCGAATGCCCGATACGTTAAGGTACAAGGAGGATCATCATGAAAAAGGAAAGGCAGAGATTTCTTTTCGGTGTGTTGCTGGTTCTGGGGATCATGGGTCATATCGACTCGACACAGGCGGCCACCATTGAAGTGCCGGTGAATCAACCCACCATTGAGGCTGCTGTCAGTGTCGCGAACAATGGGGATACGATACTGGTTCATGACGGAACCTATGTGGAAAACATTTCCGTCATTGGAAAGAGCATCACAATCCAGTCCATAAATGGCGCCGCCAGCACCATTATCGACGGCAACAGACTGGGAAGCGTGATCTTTTTCCAGAACTCAACTGCAAGTCTGAACGGATTTACCGTCAGAAATGGCGCCGGTTCCTGGGGAAGCGGCGGCGGCGTCCACTGCGTAGGCTCCTCTTCCACGCCAACAATCGCCATTTGTCTCATCGACAGCAACACAGCCCAATCGGACGGCGGCGGCATCTGCGGGCAATCCCCGGTGGTTGAACGCTGCCAGATCACCGCCAACTCCGCCAGAGGCGGCGGCGGATGTACTCGCCATTCGTCATCAGGTGCCGCTGGTTCATAACATTACCAATTACGTGGCCATGAACACGACGGCCAACGCCCTACTGACAATCTGGGCCTCTCCGGTGATGGCGCATGCCGAAGAAGAAGTCGGCGACATGATCGAAATCGCCAAAGTACTGGTGATCAACATCGGAACGCTGAGCGAAAAGTGGATCCAATCCATGCAGAAAGCCATGCGTCAGGCGCAAAACCGCAGCGTGCCGATCGTTCTGGACCCGGCAGGCGCGGGTGCAACCCCGTACCGCACGGAAACGGTGCTTCATCTGCTCTCGGTGGCCCCGGTAGCCATTATTCGGGGAAATGCCTCCGAGATCATGTCCATCGCCAAAAGCGGCGCCAGGACAAAAGGCATCGACAGCCTGGCTGCTTCGGAATCCGCTGTTTCTGCGGCCAGGGAGCTTAACAGGGTCCATGGCGCGGTAGTCTGTATTTCCGGGCAGATCGATCATATTGTTTCCGGCGACATCCACTTGCAGGTAAAAAACGGACACGCCATGATGCCCAGGGTCACGGGCCTGGGATGTACCGCTTCCGCACTCTGCGGCGCCTTTCTCGGCGTCAACGCCTCTGCGATTGCCGCAGCCGTTCATGCAATGACAGTCATGGGCCTCGCCGGCGAATTGGCTGCGGAACAGGCAAAAGGGCCGGGAAGTCTGCAAGTGCATTTTCTCGATAAACTCTATGATTTGACGGAATCCGACATCATCTCCCGGATCAAGCTGGCGCCATGAACATCGCCGGAGTCTATCTGGTCACGGATCGCACCCTGCTTTCCGGAAAATCTCTGGAAGACGTGGTTCTTCTTGCCGTAAAAGGCGGCGTCACAATGGTTCAACTCCGGGAAAAAGACGCATCCACCCACTTTTTTATCGAAGAAGCCCGGCGTATCAAGGAGATTCTGGCCCCATACTGCGTTCCGTTGATTATCGATGATCGCGTGGATGTGGCGCTGGCTGTCGGGGCCGATGGGGTTCATCTCGGCCAGGAAGACATGCCGTATCCGCTGGCCCGCAAGTTGCTGGGGCCGGACGCCGTCATTGGCTTGTCAGTTGAAACGCTGGAGCAGGTTGAAGCGGCGGAAGATTTTGACATTGCCTATCTGGGCGTCAGCGCGATATTTGCCACTCCCACAAAAACAGATACCCGGCAACACTGGGGAACCGACGGACTGCGTAAAGCAAGAGCCGTATCCCGTCATCCCCTGGTCGCGATCGTGGGCATCAACACCTCAAATGCCGCCGAGGTCATCCAGGCCGGGGCAAACAGCCTTGCCGTTGTTTCGGCGATTTGCTCCGCGCCGGACCCGCAAAAAGCCGCCGAACACCTCCGGCGGATCATCCTTGAAAACTGGCGGGAATGCCGGGCCTGAACCACTGATTCCGTGATCAGCCGGCATCCGCATCCGAAAGGAAAAACGTCATGAAGTATTACAGGCTGTTGACCATTGCCGGCTCCGATAGCGGCGGCGGTGCCGGAATCCAGGCGGATCTGAAGACGTTTTCCGCCCTGGGATGCTACGGTATGTCCGTAATTTGCGCCCTGACCGCTCAAAACACCCGTTCCGTGACCGGAATTTATCCGGTTCCGCCGGAATTTATTTCGCTGCAGATTGACGCCATTATGGAAGACATCGGCGTTGATGCCGTAAAAATCGGGATGCTGCATTCCCCGGAAGTGATTATATCTGTTACGGAACGGCTCAAACATTACCGGACCCCGAATATTGTCGTGGACCCGGTAATGGTCTCAACCGGGGGAGATAAACTGCTTCAGGATGATGCCGTGGATGCCTTGAAAACCATCCTTTTCCCCATTGCCACCGTAATCACGCCCAATTTGCCGGAAGCCGCCATGCTGCTGGGCCAACCGGTCGAGAACCTGATCGGAGTCGACGGTCTCCAGCTTGAAACGGCCTGCAAAAATCTGTCCGCATTCAGAGCGCAAGCGGTCTTATTGAAAGGCGGGCATGCGAAGTCGCAACAGATGCTGGATTTGCTTTATACGGCAAAGAATGTTCGGATGACGCGATTCGAGTCAGCCAGAATCGATACCCGAAATACCCACGGAACTGGTTGCACCCTGTCCGCCGCAATTGCCGCCCACCTGGCAAAAGGCCATCCACTCGATGAGGCCGTCCGGCTGGCAAAAACCTATATCAACGGGGCGCTCGAAGCCGGGGCAAACTACCAGATTGGAAACGCTCACGGACCTGTCCATCATTTTCACAAGTATTGGAAATAATCGAGTTCGTATGCACCTTTAGCTTTCAAGATAATGATTTTGGGAAGGCAGCAGGGAGGAGATAGGCCTTTTCTCGGCCATCCCCGACCNNCAGGGAGGGGATAGGCCTTTGTTCGACCATCCCCCTTATGGGAATGCCTTAGCGCCAGGCCGCAGATTGCCGCCACCCCGACCTGGCTATCTCAGAAAACCAGTCCCGCAACCGGCTGCCGGATTTCCCATGCCTTCCCCCTGGCAGAAAACCCGGAGTTGATGGAATTGAATCCCCGGATTATGATCAAAGCCATTTAATGTCCTCCTTAACCTTTACGATGGGAGCAGTAGCTGGTGATGCTGGCGAATAAACCGGCCAATCCTGTTATCACATTTCCCGAATCCTGTCTGACAGGATATTTTTTGCGACGGGAAAAGAGATTTCTGGTGGAAGTGGAAACCAATGGGAAGAGGTGTTGGGTACACTGCAACAACTCGGGCGCCATGCTCGGCCTGCTTCGGCCTGCTTCGGCCCGGCGCCCAGGTGTTCGCCGGCACAGGGGCCGAAGAGACGGCTCCCCTATACGCTTGAGTTGATCCAGGTCGGTGATATGTGGGTGGGAGTCAACACACTCACGCCCAACCGAATGCTTCGAAAGGCATGGGAATTTTCCCTGGTTCCCGAACTGGAACCCTACACGCATTACCAAAGCGAAGCCAGGTTTGGCGCCAGCCGTCTTGACGCCCGTTTGACAGGCGCCACAGGGACGCTTTGGGTCGAGGCGAAAAACGTCACCCTTGTGGAAGAGGGTGTGGCATACTTTCCGGACGCGGTCACCCAAAGAGGCCAAAAGCATTTGCGGGAGCTTATAAAACTGGCTCGCAGCGGATGCAAGGTCGCATGTTTTTATCTGATACAAAGATGCGATGCCGGATGTTTTGCCCCTGCCGATTTCATCGACAAGGAATTTTCCACACTGTTTTGGGAGGCACTGGACGCAGGTGTCGCGGCATGGCCCTATCCGGCCAAGGTAACCCCTGAGGGCATAGGACTTGCCCATCTGTTGCCGCTTCTCAAAATTTGATGGTGTTCCACTATTGCCTGAACATTGGCATCATGTCAGGGAGCCGCAAAGAGCCGCGCCACCCTGACCTACGGGCTCGAACGTAGTCAGGATTGAGAGGCCCCTGTTCCATTGCCCGAACAAAACCGAAAAAATGGAGGCATACATGAAACCGGCCATCATTGTCGTCGATATGCTGGAAGGCAACTACGAATTCATCCGCGATCCGGCCCGAGACGAGGTCCGGATCATTCCCGGGGTCCGGGATTTCTTGAAGCAGTGCC
>DFZE01000161.1:28304-35395 GCA_002382065.1 Desulfobacteraceae bacterium UBA4064 | reverse complement strand
TATATATATTAACGGATAGTTAGATACTTATCGTTCAGACACTATATAGACTTTCAGAAAATTAATTTCGCAAGGCAGCAGGAAGGAAATCAATTCCATCATGACAATCCAGAAAGCACCGTGTCTGGCGGTTCTGGGGACCGGGTCCGATGTGGGAAAAAGCATTGTGGTCACGGCACTGTGCCGGTTTTTCTCCAATCTGGGCATACGGGTTGCGCCATACAAGGCGCAGAACATGTCAAACAATTCCGGAGTTACACCCGATGGCCTGGAAATGGGCCGGGCTCAGGTCGTTCAGGCCGAGGCATCCCGAATTGCCCCCCATGTTGACATGAATCCGGTACTGCTGAAACCGACCAGCGATGTGGGCGCCCAGGTCGTGGTTTTGGGAAAAGCCATTGCCTCATCCAGCGCCAGAGACTACCACCAATACAAGGAAAATCTGTTTTCAACGGCATGTCATGCCCTTGACCGGCTGAGAACAGAATATGATCTGGTCATTCTGGAAGGCGCCGGGTCATGCGCCGAAGTCAACCTGATGGACAACGATATCGTCAATTTCAATATGGCGGCCTATGCCGACGCCCCTGTCGTTCTGGTTGGCGATATCCATCGCGGCGGCATTTTTGCCCAACTGATCGGGACACTGGCCTGTATTCCCAAGCCCTGTCAGGACCGCATCGCCGGTTTCATCATCAACCGGTTTCGGGGGGATATCGATCTGTTCCGGGACGGGATTTGCTGGATTGAACAAAACACCCAAAAACCGGTATTCGGTGTTCTGCCCTGGTTCGATCATTTCCAGATCGAAGCCGAAGACTCTGTTGTCATTGAAAATCCGGGCATTGCCGGGATGCCGGACACCGGTTCACCCCAAATCGCCGTCATCCGGCTTCCGCATATTTCCAATTTCACCGATGTGGATCCGCTTCAGGCCATACCCGGTTTGAAAGTCAGTTTTCTTGAAATACCCCAGGATCTGTCATCATTTCAGGCGGTCATCCTTCCCGGTTCAAAAAACACCCGTTCGGATCTGAAATGGCTGTTCGATCTGACCTGGGCGGACCGGATCAAACAGTATGCCCATAACGGCGGCGCTGTTCTGGGTATCTGCGGCGGCTATCAGATGCTGGGTCGCCGGGTTCATGATCCGGATGGCGTCGAGGCGATTCCCGGAAGCAGCGCCGGGCTTGATCTGCTTCCGGTCGAAACCGTGCTGTGCTCCCCAAAAGTCACCACCCGCACCCTGTTTTCCTGGGGAGATGCTCCCGGAAGCGGATATGAAATTCACATGGGACAGACCCAACGGATCAATTCGGACCGGTTTGCCCTGACCGTGACTGCCAGAAATGGGTTGGCCTGCACGGATACGGATGGCTGTATCTCTAATAATGGCCGGATTATGGGCCATTATCTGCACGGATTTTTTGACGAGCCCCAAATCACCCGGAAGTGGCTGGGCCGGATTGGCCTGCCGGATCTCATGGCATCCGTTATTCACGGCCCCTCTGCCAGAGATCGCGCCTACGATCTTCTGGCAGACCACCTGAAACGGTATGTGGATATGGACAAGCTGAAAAAGGAGACCCGGTTATGCCTGTAACACTGGTCATTGGCGGATGCCGAAGCGGCAAAAGCCGTCATGCCCTGAATCTGGCCGAGGCCATTCCTGCAGATCGGCGGATATTCATGGCGACCTGTATCCCGGCCGACGATGAGATGAAAATGCGGGTCCGCAATCATCAGGCGGAACGATCACCGGCATGGATCACGGTCGAGACCCCGGTTGATCTGGTCGGCGCCATCCGCCGGGAAAAAAACACCGCCGGTGTCATTCTTGTCGATTGCCTGGCACTCTGGACCAGCAACCTGATGGCTGAAGATCGAAATATCCAGTCTGAAATCAATTCCCTGACCCAATGCCTGACAGAAACGGACTGCCCGATCATTCTGGTATCGGGCGAAACCGGCCTGGGCATCGTTCCGGAAAATGCGCTGGCCAGGGCGTTTCGGGATGCGGTTGGACTGATCAATCAACATATGGCACTCTCGGCCCAAACCGTTGTCTGGATGGTGGCCGGAATTCCGGTTGTCATCAAAACACAGGTCTCTTCATGAAACATCTGACATCGGCCCTGGCATTTCTGACCATTCTTCCGATCCGGGGATCAACAGAATTCGATACCGCAAAAATGATTCCCTATTTTCCGGTTGTCGGTCTGATTGTCGGCGCACTCCTGTCCATTGTTGATGCACTGGCGATCCGGATATGGCCGGGACCGGCTGCCGCAGCCATTGACGTGGTATTTCTGATGGGCATTACCGGCGCATTTCATCTGGACGGACTGGCCGATACGGCAGATGGCCTTCTGGGGCATCGCACCAGGGAGCGGGCACTGGAAATCATGAAAGACAGCCGGATCGGTGTCATGGGGGCGTGTGCGCTGATTGCCTGTATTTTATTCAAATGGGCCGGACTGGCCCATATGGGACCCGAGCGGAGTCTTGCCCTGATTCTGATTCCGGCCTATGCCAGAGCCGGTATTCTGTTTGGCATGAAAATGCTCCCGTATGGCCGGAGTACGGGAACCGGCCATGCGTTTTTTGGAAACAGCCTGCCATTGTCCGCATTTGTCTGGCTTCTGATTCCCATCGGCGGATCATTTTTTCTGGGTTTGACCGGCATTGTCATGACCGGGATGTTTTTTCTGATCCTGGGTATCCTTCTTTCCTGGTATAAAAAACGCATGGGGTGTATCACCGGAGACATGATGGGGGCAATCACCGAGATTGTTGAAACTGTTTTGTTTCTGACGATTTCTGCAGGAGGAATTCTATGATTTCCGGGCATGGGGGTAACATTCATGAATGGGCGGGTGTACTGAAATGCCGGCCGGAGGAAATTCTGGATATGAGCAGCAATGTCAATCCGCTCGGGCCCATCCCCGGCGTGGAAGACTTTTTGTGCAGCCATATTCATCAGATTGCCAATCTGCCGGAAGCCGATGCCGCCACCCTGATATCCCGGTTTGCCCATTTTTATGATATCGATCCATCCCGCGTGCTGGCCGGAAACGGTTCCACGCAACTGATTTATAATCTCCCGCTGGCGCTTGATTTCAAAAATGTCAAAATCCTTGGACCGACCTATTCAGACTATGCCGATGCCTGCGCCATGCACCAGGTTCCCTTTGCTGTCATATCATCCGATCCGGAAAACGGGTTTGTTCCGGATGATGCCACATTTGATGTACTGGCAACCGGTTCGGATGCCGTTTTTATATGCAATCCCAACAATCCCACCGGGGTTCTGATTCCCGGAAACCGGATCAAAGACTTCTCCAGAAGACATCCCGACATTCTGGTGGTGGTTGATGAATCCTATCTGCCGTTTGTCGAAAACGGGGACACCGAAAGCCTGGTTCAAACCGATTTGCCCAATGTCGTGGTCCTGAATTCCATGTCCAAGATTTTCAGAATCCCGGGCCTCCGGATTGGATTTGTGGTTTCCGGCAATATCTCCGTGATCAATTCCATCCGGCGATATATGCTTCCCTGGAGTGTCAACAGTCTGGCTCAGGCCGGCGTGCTGCATATTCTGTCCCATCGTGACGCGGCCCTCCGGTTTATCCAACAGTCCCGAATTTTTCTGAAAGATGAACGCAACGCGTTTCATCAGCGGCTTTCGGGTATTTCCGACCTGACGCTGTTTCATGGCCAGGCATCTTTTATTCTGGGAAAACTTTCCGGCAAATACAGGGCGCCCGATATCCTGAACAAACTGATTCAGCACCGCATTCTGATCCGCGACTGCGCCAACTTCATCGGACTTTCGGATCAGTATATTCGTGTTTCCCTGAAGATGGCCCACGAGAATGAACGATTTGCAGACGTCCTGAAAGAGGTGATGCGTGACAGGGAATAAAACAGGTTTTTTAGGCTGAAAGATGAAGAGCGATATGAATGTGATTCTGAACGATCTGCTTCGCATCGGAATCCAGCCTGGAGAGTTTTCTGAACAGATTGACAGGCTTCTTGATGTCATCCTCTCCATACCCTGGCTGCCTCTGTCCGGACCCGGCGCCATTTTTCTGTGGGATGATAATCGCCAGTGTCTTTTTCTTTCCGCCGGCAGAAATCTTTCAACGGCACATCAATCGGCCTGCAAAACCGTCACATCCACAACCTGTTCCTGTGCCCGCGCGTTTCAAACCGGACAAATTCAAATTTCGCAGCCCGAATCCGCTTCCTGTATCTGCGCACAAATGCCGGGCGCACACCACGTGGCCATTCCCCTGCATAACCCAAACACCTGTTCGGGCGTGCTGCTGCTGGTGATGACACAGGCGTTTCAACCCGACAATGCGCCACCGGACTGTTTTCGGGTGATATCCGGAACACTTGCCGACATCATACAGGCCAAACACCTTCAACGAACCCTTCAGGACAATGAAATCCGGCTTCAGACCATTCTGAACAGCGCAGTGGATGGCATTGTTTCTGTTGATGAAAACGGTATTGTTCAAACCCTTAACCCGGCCGCAGCCCGGATTTTTGGTTATCAACCCGATGAAATCATCGGCCGGAATGTGAATACACTCATGATCGAGCCAGTTCGGAGCCGGCACGACAGCTACATACAAAACTATTTGAGAACGGGTATTGAAAATATCATCGGAACGGGGCGGGAAATTCAGTGTGCCGTGCGCAAGGACGGGGTCGTTTTCCCGGCATATCTGGCTGTCAGCGAGGTGCCGATCAAGGGAAAAAGGCTCTTTACCGGGATGGTGAGAGACCTCACCCAGCAGAAACAGTTTGAGCAGCAGATACAGGAAGCCCGTGATGCCGCACTGGAATCGTCCCGGCTCAAATCCGAATTTCTGGCCAACATGAGCCATGAAATACGGACCCCGATGAACGGAGTCATCGGAATGACCGAACTGTTGCTGGATTCCGGACTCACGGATACCCAGAAGGACTATGCTCTCACCATTCAGAGCAGCGCCAATTCCCTCTTGACCATCATCAATGATATTCTGGATTTTTCCAAGATTGAAGCGGGAAAACTGGTGATGGAACACGTGGAGTTCGACCTGATGACCGTGCTGGAAGATGCCATCGATCTGTTTTCCAAATCGGCCAGAAAGCGACATATCGAACTGGGTCTTCTGAAAGACAGCAATATTGTCTCGCCGGTCATTGGCGACCCGGTTCGTCTCCGTCAGATTTTGACCAATCTGGTTGGAAATGCGGTCAAATTTACAGAAAAAGGCGATGTTCTGATTCGCGTTCAGATGATGACCCAGACAGATGAAACCCAGCAATTGCGGTTTTCCGTCTCGGATACGGGTATGGGCATTGCACCGGAAAAACAGCGACTCCTTTTTCAAACATTTACCCAGGTTGATGGCGCCACCACACGCAAATATGGCGGAACCGGTCTGGGACTGGCCATATCCAGACGGCTGGTTGAAATGATGGGTGGGGATATCGGGATGGAAAGCACCCCCGGGAAAGGATCGACATTCTGGTTCACCCTGCCTCTGGCCAAACAGACAGAATTTTATCTCAGCGCCATTGAAGACAGAACTTCAAACGCGATCAGCCCCCTGAACACAACCCGGTGCCTGATTGTTGACGCCAATGCCACCAGCCGGAAAATATTGGACCATTACCTGTCCAACTGGAATGTGGCCCATGAAACGGTCGGGGATTGCCAGAGCGCCATCCGCATGCTGGAAAAGGCCGCTATTGAGAATTCACCGTTCACCCTCCTGTTGATGGAACTGGCCATGCCGGAAATGGATGGCCTGATGCTGGCTCAAAAAATTGAGGAAAATTCCAATATTCCCAATCCCCGGATGATTCTGTTAAGCTCGGTTGGCGGCTATGTGGATTCGGCTGCCCTCCAAAAAGCCGGGCTGGATGGTTTTCTGACCAAACCGGTTCGCCAGTCCAAACTGCTTGACACCCTGTTCACCGTTATGGGGGGAGAAAGTGGTAAAGTGGCTTCGGCAGCGGATTCCTATCTGATGAAAAAATCCAAATCCCGGATTGAGGCTTTATCCAGATCCGCCGGCCAAACCCCGCCACACCGGATTCTTCTGGTGGAAGACAATCCGGTCAGTCAAAAAATGGCCTATATCACCCTGCAAAAATTCGGATTTGATGTCGATCTGGCTGAAAATGGCCGACAGGGTGTCGGCAAATTGATGGAAAACCTCTATGACATGGTCCTGATGGACATTCAGATGCCGGAAATGGACGGATTGGAGGCAACCCGACGCATCCGCAACCTGGAAGGTGATTTATGTCATACACCGGTTGTGGCAATGACCGCACATGCCATGGCAGGTGACCGTGAAAAATGTCTGGAAGCCGGAATGGATGATTATATCAGCAAACCCATCAACCGGGATATTCTGCTTCAGGTTCTGAACAAGTGGCTCAAAAAACCCAAAGTGCGTGGGGCATAAATTCGAAGCGGGGGCGTATATGTCCGATTATTACGCAACGCATTTTATGGATTACCACCAGAAAACGGTTTCAGTTGAACCGACCTTTCTCCGCCCCTTTGTCAACCGGCTTGAAAAAAGGGCGTCCATTCTGGATGTGGGCTGCGGAAGCGGCAGAGATTTACGATATCTCCGGAAAAGCGGCTTTGTTGTGACCGGTTTTGAAAAATCTCCCGGTCTTGCCAATCTCGCCAGAATTCATTCCGGATGCGCCGTTATCCAGGGAGACTTTGAAACGTATCCATTCGAATCCGTGGCTGTTGATGCCATACTCCTTTCGGCAGCCCTGGTCCATGTTCCCTTTCCCGTTATGGCCGCCCCCCTCATGCGCATCCTGAACGCGCTAAATCCCGAATCACCGCGTGGCGGGCTGATCTATCTGTCCCTCAAAGAAGGCGTTGGCACCAGACGGGATAAAACCGGCAGAATCTTTTATCTTTGGCAGGACAGCTTGCTGCGGGAACTCTTTGACCAGTGCGGACTGGAAATTCTTTATTTCGACCGAAATATTTCTGCCATCAATACCGGCGATATATGGCTGGGATATGTCCTGAAAAGGCTAAAGACTGAAGACTG
>DFZE01000161.1:0-28227 GCA_002382065.1 Desulfobacteraceae bacterium UBA4064 | reverse complement strand
GCGACCTGTTTGTAGAATTGATGCTGTTATTTCCATCGAGCTCCATCGGAGCGGCCTGTAACCGGCATAGACAGGTCGCCCCTACGGGGCTTGAGGGAAATTTTTAGGCTTCATTCTACAAACAGGTCGCTCCTATGGAGCTTGATGGTATATGTATATTTTTAGCTGCATTTTCACGGTACCCCCCATCAATGTAATTTGCGGATTATTATTTGTCTTGATCGTGTATTCGTGGTAACGTAACCCATCATTGACTCTTTTGATTCAAGGGAGAGATACGCCATGAACCATGTCATTATCGGCAATGGCATTGCCGGTATTCAGGCCGCTGAAACCATCCGGTATCTCGATCCAACCGCCTTTATCACCCTATTTGCCGCCGAATCCCACCCCCCGTATTGCCGTCCCATGATCAGCCTGATGTTGGAAGGCAGGATATCTTCAGACCGTCTTGCCATTCGAAACCCCCATTTTTATGACGACCTCCAGATCCGGTCCATCGCCGGTGCATACGTAACATCCATCGATGTGGATGCACATGCCGTAACGATCGATGACCATGAGCCGATTTTCTTTGACCGCCTTCTGATCGCCACTGGCGCGGACCCGCGTACCATGAAAATCCCCGGACATGCGTTAAACAATATTTTTCCCATGAGAACCGTTTCTCATGTGGAAAATATGCTGACAGACATTTCCACAGCCCGCCATGCTCTGGTTCTGGGGGGTGGTCTGGTGGGATTCAAGGCCGCTTATGGTCTGATGCGCCGAAACATACCGGTCACCATGCTGATCCGCTCGGAATATCCCCTGTCCATGCAGGTGGATGATATCGCCGGCGGCATGATTCTGGACAGGCTGAAAGCCAATGGCCTGACAGTCCGGACCGGAATTGACGCACTTGCTTTTGAAGGCGATTCGCGGGTGCGTGAGGCCCATCTTTCTGATGGCTCTGTGCTTGCCTGCGACCGGGTAATCGTGGGGAAAGGGGTTCAGCCGGCTGTCGGGTTCATTCCAAAAGACCGGATACCGGTTGATCTCGGTGTTCTGGTCAATACCAATATGGAAACCGGCATCCCCGGTATCTATGCCGCGGGGGATGTGGCGGAATGCATCGATCGGGTGCGACAGTGTCCCTGGATCAATGCCATCTGGCCCGAGGCGGCCATGCAGGGCCGGGTTGCCGGCATGAACATGGCCGGACGGACGGTTTCATATCCGGGAAGCCTGGGCAGAAATGTCATTCGCATATTTGATCTGGATGTCATGACCGCCGGTCTAATCAATCCGGAACCGGATGACGGGTATCAGATTTACAGCCGGATTGAACCCCGCCTGCCGGTTTATCGCAAATTTGTTTTAAAAGACAACCGGTTGCTGGGTTTCATTCTGATCAACCGGATTGAAACCGGCGGACGCCTGGTATCCCTGATTCAGCGACAGTTTCCACTTTCGGCTTCGGAGATGGGGATATTGAAAACACTTTAAGAAAGGGGGAAGGGGCACAGGGGCAAAGGCACAAAGCATGCCGCCTGGAAATGAGGGTCCCCCTCCAAGAAGTTTATAGACTCGCCGGGTTGGCAGAAAACATATCAATTTGTGCTTGCCGGTTATCGCTTGATGCAATCCTTAAAATACTGGAAGCTGACATGCGGGCTATTCTGAATTCTGACTCCTGTACGCTTTACAAGGCGCCAGTCGCAATTCTGAATACCTGAGTCGTTACGATATTATTTTATAACGGGATAAAGGAGGATACCGTCATGAAACAGGTTGTCGTACATCCTGAAAAATGTGTCGGGTGCATGCAGTGCATGACCGCATGCGCCACAGCCCATTCCGTATCGCTGTCACTTTTTTCCGCAACACAGGAAAAACCGCTTCCCAAGCCCCGCATTCATATCGGCGCCAGCCTGTATGGCCGGGGATTTCCCAACCGCTGCAGGCACTGTGATCCGGCGCCCTGTCTTCTGGCCTGCCTTCCCGGTGCGATTTATCGGAAACCCGCGACGGCAACGGTTTTGATCAATCCGGATTTGTGCATCAACTGTGCGTCCTGCGCCATGGCCTGCCCGTTTGGTGTTATCCGGTATCATGAGGACAACTGGGCTCCTCCGGGAAAAACCGTGGCCATCAAATGCGATAACTGTATCTCCAGACAGGCCGTCGGGCTGGTTCCCGCGTGTGTTGAAATGTGCAAAAGCGGCGCGCTGACGTTTGAACCGGTTGCCGAGGCCCAGAACCGAAAAACCCGGGAGATCACGCAAACCATCTGGCCGGAGCCTGTAACTGTGGCCACTGGCAAATTTGACGGGTTCGAACTGTTACAAGCCATTAAAAAAAGCCAGCATAATCTGGCAACAGCCTGTTGACCGGATTTCAGACAAGGAGGATTCCCATGAATTCATTAAAGAATTACAGTGAATACAGTATTGCGCAGGATACCCGTCTGATGCTTAAAAAGGCGGAACAGGAGATGATTGAAACCGTATGGGATCGCCATCAGGCCCAGTCACCCCATTGCGGATATTGTGAAATGGGACTGAGCTGCCGAATCTGCGTGATGGGACCTTGCCGGATTGACCCATTTGGAGAAGGCCCGCAACGGGGCGTATGCGGGGCTGATGCCGATATCATTGTGGCCCGGAATCTGGGGCGCATGATTGCAGCAGGCGCTGCTGCCCATTCGGATCATGGCCGGGATCTGGTGGAGGTTCTGGAAAAAGTCGCCGCAGGCAAGGCGCCGGGATATTCCATAAAGGATGAAATCAAGCTGGGAACGGTTGCACGGGAATATGGCATCGATACCGACGGAAAAAACGCACTGACCATTGCAGCCGAACTGGCCTGTGCCATGCAGGAGGATTACGGCACCCGCAAGAAATGTCTTCAGTTTGTCAGCCGGGCACCGGAAAAACGGAGAAATCTTTGGGCAAACGCTGGCATCACCCCCAGAGGAATTGACCGCGAAACATCGGAAATGATGCACCGGACCCATATGGGCGTTGACAACGACTGGGTCAGCATCCTGCTGCACGCCCTTCGCAATGCGCTTTCCGATGGATGGGGCGGTTCCATGATTGCGACAGATGTTTCGGATATTCTTTATGGGACGCCCATGCCATCCCGATCCTCGGTCAACATGGGCGTGTTGAAGACCGATCAGGTCAATATTCTGGTGCATGGCCACAATCCGGTTGTGTCGGAAACCATCCTTCAGGCATGTCAGTCCCCGGACATGATTGCGCTGGCAAAAGAAAAGGGGGCATCCGGCATCAATCTGGCCGGTTTGTGCTGTACCGGAAACGAGCTTCAGATGCGGCATGGCATTCCCATTGCCGGAAACCATTTAAGCACCGAGCTGGCCCTTGTCACCGGCGCCGTCGAGATGATGATTGTGGATTACCAATGCATCATGCCGGCCATTTCCCAGGTTGCGGCCTGCTATCATACCAAAATGATCAGCACCAGCGACAAGGCCAAATTTCCCGGAATGACCCACTGCGAATTTCATCCGGAAAATGCCCTGGAACTTTCCCGAAAACTGGTTCGGGAAGCCGTTGAAAATTTCAGTTTCAGAAACCGGGACCGGGTCTATATTCCGGTGAAACCGGTCAACATGATGGCCGGTTTTTCCATCGAGTCCATTGTCAAGGCCCTTGGCGGCAGCGTAACCCCGTTGATCGATGCCATCAAATCCGGCGCCATCCGGGGGGCTGCAGGCATTGTGGGATGCAACAATCCAAAAATCAAACAGGACTATGGTCATGTCACCCTGGCAAAACGCCTGATTGAAAATGATATTCTGGTGGTGGATACCGGATGTGCGGCTGTTGCCAATGGCAAGGCCGGGCTCAAAACACTGGAAGCGGCGGCCCTTGCCGGACCGGGACTGAAAGCGGTATGCCAGTCTTTGGGCATTCCACCGGTGCTGCACTTTGGCAGTTGTGTCGATAACGTCCGCATTCTGAATTTGGCTGCGGCATTGGCCAACACACTGGGTGTGGATATCAGCGATCTGCCCCTTGCCGGTTCGGCGCCGGAATGGTATTCGGAAAAAGCCGTGTCCATCGGGGCATATTTTGTGGCGTCCGGCGTATTTACTGTGCTGGGTCCCATGCCGCCCATCACCGGCAGCATGAACGTGGTCAACATGCTGACCGAAGGACTGAACGATGTCGTCGGAGCCACATTTGCAGTCGAGCCTGATCCGGAAAAAGCCGCGGTTTTGATTTGCAGTCACATCGAGAAAAAACGGGCCGCGCTGGGATTGTGTAGCAGATAATTTTTTTCGATCGGGAAAGCGTGAGGGCGCCCGGGCGTGAGAGCGGAACCATTTCACGATAACGCCCTCACGATTTCACGACATATTTTCCATAAAAAGAGAATACGCATGTCATACCGGCTGCTGGATCCGTGTACGTTGCAGGGTTGGCTGAATCGTCTGCTGAATCGCCCCTATGCCGTCATCACATTCATCGGCATCATCACCCTCTTTTTTTTATTTTACGCAAATTGTCTGTCATTCGACACATCGGTCTATGATCTGATCATTGAAAACATTCCGGAAACCATTCAGTATCAGGACTATAAAACGGTTTTTGGATCTGAAGTTGGTGAATTATGCCTCCAACCGGTTTGAACCCCAATTCTATGTCCTTCCCGAAGAAGCCTTTGAAATTCGCATGCTGATCAATTCGTACCGGATGATGCGGGGTAGCGACATGCTGAAGCCCTTCATGAATACGGAATTTTCACATGCCAGCATTCTGCTTTTCACCCATATTTCCAGCGCAAACGGGTTTATGGAAACACGGGACCGGATTCTTGAATTCGGAAAACGGCATTTCAAACCGGAAATGATTCAACTCGAAGTGACCGGTCTTGGCATGTCCATTGCTGCCAGCAGCCATCTCGTGACCCGGGGTCAGATCAAAAGCCTGTCTTTGACCCTGGTCATCATTTTTGGCCTGATGTTCATGATATTTTTATCCTGGAAAGTTAGCGCCATTGCCATTATTCCCAATCTGTTTCCGATTGTTGTCAATTTTGGTGTCATGGGATGGCTCAACATCGAACTGTCCATGGTTACCAGCCTGATAGCCAGCATTGCCATTGGTCTGGCCGTGGATGATACGATCCACTATCTGGTTCGGTATAACCGGGAATTTCGAAAAGATTTGAACCGCAGCAGAAGCCTGTGCGACACACTGATGACGGTCGGAAGACCCATGATTTATACGACACTTACGGTCTGTATCGGTTTTTCCATTCTGATGCTCTCCAGTTTCAAACCGACTGCCACCCTGGGCGGCATGATGGTGATCATCATGATTTCCGCGCTGGCGGGCGATATTCTGCTGCTACCGGGCCTGATGCAGCATGTGGAGTTGGTAACCCTCTGGGATATGGTTCGACTGAAACTGGGAAAGGACCCCCATCAGGGCATCCCTCTGTTTAAAGGCCTTTCCCGCGCCCAGGTGCATTCCATTCTTCTGGCGGGCAATCTCAAACCGCTTTCCGCCAATCAGGTTCTGTTTGAAAAAGGGGATGCCAGTGACTCCATGTATGCCATTATTTCGGGCAATCTGGATATCATTGACCCGGTTCTGGTAGAGACCCGCGACACCTGTTATTATCTGCGAAAACATATCGCAAGGCTTGACGTGGGTGATGTGGTTGGCGAAATGGGCCTGTTCCGTCAATCGCCGCGTTCAGCCACCGCTGTTGCCGTCTCGGACAGCGAACTGTTGAATATCAACTGGAAAATGATCCGCCGGCTTCAATGGCTCTATCCCACAATCAGTCATCGGTTTTTACTGAATCTGATGCATACGGTGTGTGATCGGCTGGAAAGGTCCACCCATTGTCTGTCGAATGCCAGTTGCCAGGATGATCTGACCGGCATGTGCAACCGGAAGGAATTTGAGCGTCTTCTGGATAATGAAGTGTATCGGGCCAGACGTTATGGCCTGAATCTGTCTGTCTGTTTTATCAGACGCACCCCGGATGACAGGCGCCTGTCACAAAAGCCGGATGACTGGTTCAGGTATCTTCAATCCGCCAGCCAGTCAATTTCCCGCAGTCTTCGCCCCATGGATACCGTGCGCCGCTTTGATGATCATGTATTTTCGATCATCCTGCCCCATACGGATCTGTTTGATGCGAAAACCATTTGCAAGCGGATGGAGAATATCGTAAATGATACCGTATGCCGGTTTTCACCGATGTCGGTCAACATGACTGCCGGTGTTTCCGCCCTGTCCGGGAAGGGCTGTTCAACCCGGGCCGATCTGATTTTTGACGCCCTGAAACAATTTGAAAACGATAGCTTTTCAGATAATGATTTTGGGAAGGCAGCAGGGAGGGGATAGGCCTTTATCGGCCATCCCCGACCGATAACGCACCCAAAATCTTTATCTGGAAAGCGATATCAGGAAACCGATTCATGATAAATGGTTCAAGCAGTGAAAAATCCACTGTCAGACTGAAAGGGGTTCGGGAAGGACTTTGGGTCACACTGGATCCGAATCAGCCTGTGGATATCCTCAAGGCGGATCTGACCAAACTGTTCGCTCAGGCAAAACATCTCACACACAACGCCCATGTCATTCTGGACACGGGTATTTTTGATGCCCCCAAAAGCCTGACAGATGAATTGACCCGATTTCTCAAGGATAAATTCCATGTGGAATCGGTCAGTCCGCCCAAACAGGAGACAACTGAACGGCAGCCACAAACCCTTCAAAAATATGATATGGACCATTCCTGGCGTCGTCAGGCAAGCGATGCCCTGATCATCGCCGGACGGGTGCGGTCCGGCCAGAAAATTCAGGCCAGAAAGCATCTGATTGTTCTGGGAGATGTCAATCCCGGTGCGGAAATCATCGCCTGCGGAGATATCATTGTTTTGGGAAGCCTGTTCGGAACCGCACTCGCCGGCCAATCCGATCAGGAGGATGCCATCATCCTGGCCTTGCGCTTTCGACCGATCCAGATTCAGATCGGGGGCATCGTTGCGGCAGGTTTGCCGGAATCCGGCAGCAAAACCGCCGAGTATGCCCATGTTGAAAATAATGCCATTATTGTCGAGGATTACCTGACATCCAACCCATTCAACCGGTTTACATGGCCGGAAATACGTTAACCCAATCGAGGTGTTCATTGGAAGGAAAAGTCATTGTCATAACATCCGGAAAAGGCGGCGTGGGCAAAACAACGACCACAGCGTCCATCGGTGCGGCGCTCGCTCTGGAAGGCAAACAGGTTGCCGTTGTGGATATGGATATCGGCCTCAGAAATCTGGATGTGGTCATGGGGCTTGAAAACCGGATTGTTTTTAATGTGATCGACGCAATCAAGGGAAAATGCAAAATCAGACAGGCGGCCATCAAGGACCGCCGGATCGAAAATCTCTATCTTTTTCCCGCCTCACAAAGTGACAACAAGGATGTTGTCAAGCCGGATGAAATGGTCCGGTTCTGCAAGATGCTGCGAAAAGAATTTGATTATATTCTGCTCGACTGCCCGGCAGGCATTGAACGCGGATTTGAAAATTCCATCGCCCCGGCGGATGAGGCCGTTGTTGTCTGCACCCCGGATATTTCATCGATCCGGGACGCGGATCGGGTCATCGGTCTTCTGTATGCCAAATCAATCACCCCCAAACTGATTCTGAACCGAATTGTTCCGGATATGGTTGCACGCGGTGACATGCTCAGCCATCAGGATGTTGTGGACATTTTGTCCATAGAGTTGATCGGTCTGGTCCGGATGGACGATCAGGTTGTTGTGGCCACCAATACCGGACTGCCACTGGTTCTCCAGAAAGATTCCACAGCCGGT
This sequence comes from Desulfobacteraceae bacterium UBA4064, assembly GCA_002382065.1. GTDB lineage: Bacteria > Desulfobacterota > Desulfobacteria > Desulfobacterales > Desulfatirhabdiaceae > UBA4064. The sequence continues at coordinate 20,382 of DFZE01000161.1, read as the reverse complement.
GAGGCCTTTCGACGAATTGCACAGCGCCTGAACGGACAGAAAGATATTCCGATCCAGATTCCTCAGTCCACGAAATCCATCTGGAAAACAATCGGCCAGAAACTTGGTCTCGGAAAATAGGGAGGCCCCATGTTCAATGGTTTCCTGAAAAAAATATTTGGCAGGGAAGGCAGCGGCAATCAGGCAAAACAGCGGCTTCAATTTGCACTGATATATGACAAGCTTGAAATCTCCGATGATATTCTGAATCTTCTGCAGCAGGATATTGTCGATGTCATTTCCAGATATTTCGAGATCGACAAGAAATCCCTCCAACTGGATATCCGGAAAACCGAAGGCCGGTCCGCGCTGGTCGTCAACACCCCCATTCTGTCGGCCAAACGTCAGAAACCCATCGTCAGGGAGGATCCGAAATTAAACAGGGCCAATGAAAAAAAAGGGAAACATTCCGGTAGCCACCGGTGATGACCGGGTGATCAGGCTGTCACCCCTGCACTGACCCCTCTGGTTTTTTCACTCCCATGACAAAGAGGTCATCCATGCCTGAATCCGCTTACTGGACAATCGTTTTGATCGATGACGAGGCTGATATTCGGGAGGTCATGACAATGAGCCTTCAGGATTCGGGTTATCGGGTTCTGGATGCATCCAATGGTGAAGCCGGTATCAGACTCTGTCATCAGGAAAAGCCGGAAATCGTCATTACCGATATTCGCATGCCTGGCATGGATGGCATTCAGGTTCTGAAAACCATCAAAACCAGTCTGCCCGATACCGAAGTCATTGTGGCAACGGCATTCGGAGACATCGATGTGGCCATTCGGGCGCTTCAACTGGACGCCTCGGATTTCATCACCAAACCCATCAGTGATGAAGCCCTGTTTCTGGCGCTGAGACGGGCCCAGCAACGATATACATCCCGTAAAAAACTTCTGGATTACACAGCCCTTCTGGAACAGCAGGTCGTCAATCAGGCCCGTATCCTGCATCAGGACAAACTGATGTCCATGGGCCGCCTGGCCGCCAGTGTGGTCCATGAAATCAACAACCCGCTTTCCGGTATTTTAAACTACATCCGGTTGATGATCCGCATGTTGGGCAAAGGCCAGCCAATTGAATTCCATAAAGACAAATTCCTGCAGTATCTGGATGTGGTCGAACGGGAAACCGCCAGATGCTCCGGAATTGTGTCCAATCTCCTCACATTTTCCCGCCGGACCGAGCCGGTTGTTCATCCGGTAAACATACCGGATATGATTGACCGGTCGGTCATGCTGATTCGCCACAAACTCGATATTTCCCACATCCGTCTGACCGTTTCCGTCAAGCCGGACATTCCGGTTGTCAACGGGGATATGAATCAACTCCAGCAGTGTATCCTCAACCTGATTCTGAATGCCATCGATGCCATGCCCGATGGCGGCAGTCTGACGATTCGGGCCGGAATGGGGCCCGACAATGCCGGGGTCGCCATTCAAATCCAGGATACCGGTACCGGAATTGCCGAATCCGATCTGCCCCATATATTTGAGCCGTTTTTTTCCACCAAAGAAGCCGGGTACGGCGTGGGGCTTGGTCTTTCCACTGTTTTTGGCATCATGGAGCGTCACGGCGGTCGCGTGGATGTCATCAGCCGGACAGGACAGGGCGCCACGTTCACCTTATGGCTCCCGATGTCTGCCGGATAAGGGGATACCCATGTTACAATGCTACACCACTGTTCAGTGCCGACAACTGCTCAATGTCATGGATGAGCTCAATATCGGCGCATTCACCGTGGACATTCGGCGAAAGGTGTCTTCCATGAACTGCACGGCCCAGGCATTCATGGGATTGAAGGAAGCCGAAACATTGGGCAAGGATTGTCGGGAGGTATTTGTCGGAATTCCCTGCATGATAAAATGCCTGTTCACCGACGGTGGGGAATGGGATTCCGATCATGTGGATGCCGCAACATCCCGATCCACGGATACACAGCGGCTGGTCACCCGCATCGCTACCCCCATATATGACAACACCCATCAGATTGCCGGATGCCTGACCATTCTTCAGGCTCATTTCCCCATCACCGATCTGATCAATCGGGTGTATTACGAAGAGCGTAGCCTGAAAATGATTCTGGAAAACCTGGATATCGGTATTTTCACGGTCAATCGGGGTGGCCACATCACCTTTTTCAATGCAAGGGCTGAAAAAATAACGGGTTACAATCGCCTTCAAATTCTGGGCAGTCCCTGCTCCGCCCTGATGGGGAATACATCCGGATGCCAGGATATCGATCTTCTGAAAGAATCCATCCAGGATGGCCGAACCCGAATCAGCCCGGAGGGACAGATGCGGGTGGCCGGCGGCGAATCCATTCCCATACGCTCCAGCATCATCGCGCTGCGAAACGAAAAGGGAACGATTGTGGGCGGGCTGGTTACCTTTCATGATCTGAGCGTGGTTCAGCAGCTCAGCAAGGCGGTCAGTGGCCAGTATGTGTTTCATGACATGATCGGCCGGGACCCGGCCATGCAAAAAATTTTTCATCTGGCTCATGTTGTGGCATCCAGCGATTCCACGGTTCTGATCGAGGGCCCTACCGGAACCGGAAAGGATCTTTTGGCCAGAATCATTCATGCCGAAAGTCGCCGGGCCAATAAACCCTTTGTCAAGGTCAACTGTGCCGCCATGCCGGATACGCTTCTGGAATCCGAAATGTTTGGTTATGTAAAGGGGGCATTCACCGGTGCAGACCGAAACAAGCCGGGACGCTTTCAGGAAGCAGATGGCGGGGCCATTTTCCTGGATGAGATCGGCGATTTGCCCCTTTCCCTCCAGGCCAAGCTGCTTCGCGTCCTGGAAGACCGGGATTTTTATCCCCTGGGAAGCCGGCATCCGGTCAAGGTTGATATCCGCATCATTTCAGCGACCAATCGGGGCCTGGAGGATCTGGTCTCCAGACGACTGTTTCGTGAAGACCTCTTTTACCGCCTGAATGTGCTTCGGATTGAGATTCCTCCCCTGAAGAACCGCCCGTCCGACATTCCGCTGTTAATTCGCCGGTCTTTAAGACGTCTGTGTGTGGAAAATGAAAAACCGCTCTTGACCATTTCCAATTCCGCCATGGACATTCTTCTCAATTACCCCTATCCCGGCAATGTCCGGGAACTGGAAAATATTCTGGAACATGGCGTCATCATCAGCCAGTCTGATACGATCCAGCCCGAGGATCTTCCGGATTATGTCCAGTCCTTCCGCCAAAAATCCCTGACAGATCAACCCGGTGTTTCAACCGATCAGAACAGCGAACGCAACCACATCCAGGCCGTTCTTCAAAATTTCAACTGGAACTGCACGCGGGCCGCATCCGAACTGAAAATGGACCGAACCACACTCTGGCGAAAAATGAAACGGCTGAATCTGACCAAACACCGAATGAATTGAATGCCCACCCTGACAAAAGCAGGCGTTGCGTTTATTTGCAACACGTTGTGCAACATTTCTGTTGAACGCAATCATGCGCTATGCTTCTGACAGAAACGCCGGTTCCGCCTGAAAAATCCTGTTTTATCCATTTGGAAGTGTTGCATCTGATGGCGCTTTCCTGCATCAATCCGGTTCAATCCATGTCATCCCCACAGTCCATCCAAAGCATATCCTTCTGTAATCATATATGAATCACATTTTATGAATGAATTGGCACAAATTCTGCCTCATCGCTTTTCAGATAATGATTTTGGAAAGACAGCAGGAAGGGGATAGGCCTGTAGAGACGCAATGCATTGCGTCTCTACCCGATAACGCACCCGAAATCGTTATCTTGAAAGCGATATGTCATTTCCAATTCCCTTCTGCCTGACAGCACAACCGTCAATTTCAATAACACGCCCTGTATATGGGAGAGATTTGTGAGCGCAACCCCTGCCATTCCAAAAATTCTGGTTGTAAACGACGATGCCAGCATGCGGATTTTTCTGGTCAATCTGCTGAATGCGGCGGGTTATGAAGCATGTGGTATCGGAAACCGGATAGACGGATTGAACGCGGCGCGCAATCAATGCCCGGCACTCATCATTCTGGATGTCATGATGCCGGATGACGAAGGCATTCATCTGTATCGCAACCTCAAACAGGACGATCTCCTGAAACACATTCCGGTGATCATGCTTTCCGGAATTGACCGGGAACTGTTTTTTCATTATCAGACATTTCAATGTCATCAGAACAGTCAGGGACTCCCCCGGCCCGAAGCCTATCTGGAAAAACCACCTGAAGCCGGGACACTGGTCAATTTGATTCAGGGCCTGCTGAATTGATTTGAATTTGCAATCTGAAATTCCATAGAAAGGGACACACCATGACCATCCGAATCGGATGCTACATCTGTCATTGCGGCATCAACATCGCCTATCGGGTTCGGGTTGCCGAAGTGGCGGAATTTGCCAGAAAACTGGAACATGTGGTGGTTGCCCGGGATTACCGGTTCATGTGTTCGGATCCGGGCCAGGACATGATCGAAAAGGACATCCGGGAGTACGGTCTGACACGCGTGGTCGTGGCCTCCTGCTCCCCCCGGCTGCATGAAAAAACCTTTCAGGGCGCCTGCAAACGGGCCGGTCTCAACCCCTATATGCTTCAGATGGCCTCGGTGCGGGAACAGGTTTCCTGGGTAACCCAGGATGAGGACGAGGCCACTGCCAAGGCCAAAACCCTGGTGGCGGCGGCCATCAACCGGGTGGCGTTTCACCAGTCCCTGGAAACCCGTGAGGTGGCGGTTCATCCCGATGTCCTGATTGTGGGCGGGGGCATTGCCGGCATGCAGGCGGCCCTCGATATCGGCAATTCCGGGCATCAGGTCTATCTGGTGGAAAAATCCACCACCATCGGCGGGCACATGCTTCAGTTTGACAAAACCTTTCCGACACTGGACTGCGCCGCCTGTATCGGCACCCCCAAAATGGTGGATGTGGCCCAGCATCCCAACATTCACCTCTTTTCCTACAGTCAGGTTGTGGGGCTTTCTGGCTATATCGGCAACTACAGTGTCACCATCCGCCGGAATCCGCGCTATATCAGGGAAGGCATCTGCACCGGTTGTGGCGAATGCACCAAGGCTTGTCCGGTGTCCATGCCCAGCGAATGGGATGAAAACCTGTCTGAACGCAAAGCCGTTTACCGGGCCTTTCCCCAGGCGGTTCCCATCACCTTCTGCATTGACAAAAAGGACCGGGCCCCCTGCGTTCAGACCTGTCCGGCCCATGTCAATGTTCAGGGATACATCCAGTTGATCCGGCAAAAAAAATATGATGCGGCGGTTCGTTTGATTATGGAGCGGATCCCCCTGCCCGGTGTTCTGGGACGGGTCTGCCCCCATCCCTGTGAGCTCGAATGCCGGCGGAAGGATGTGGATGCGGCGGTTGCCATCCGGGATCTCAAACGCTTTGCCGCGGATCAGATTGACTGGGAAACCCTGGCGGTTCCACCCATTGAAGAAAAACCGCAGTCCGTGGCCATCATCGGGTCCGGTCCGGCCGGATTGACCGTTGCCCATGATCTGCGGCTCAAAGGCTATGCCGTTACCCTGTTCGAAGCCCTTCCGGTCCTGGGCGGCATGCTGCGGGTGGGCATTCCGGATTACCGGCTGCCACCGGACCTGCTGGACCGGGAAATCGGGTATATCCTTCGACTGGGCGTTACGGTTGAAACCGGAAAATGGCTGGGTCGGGATTTTTCACTTCATGATCTCAAAAACAGGGGGTTTTCAGCCATCTTTCTGGGAATCGGGGCGCATCAGGGCATGAAACTCCATATTCCCGGAGAATCGGATGCGGACGGCGTCATGGATGCGGTTCAGTTTCTGCGCCAGGCCAATATGAATCCAAAATCATTTTCAGATGTTAAAGGCAGACATGTGGTTGTCGTGGGTGGCGGAAATGTGGCCATCGATGCGGTTCGGGTCAGCCTGCGCCTGGGAGCGGCTTCCGCCACAATTGTCTATCGCCGTAGCGAAACCGAAATGCCGGCCTATGCCGACGAGATTCAGGGAGCGACAGAAGAGGGGGTGCTGTTTCAGTTTCTGACCGCGCCATCGCGCGTCATGACCAAAAACAATCAGATTACCGGTCTGGAATGCCTCAAAACCCGGTTGGGCCAGCCGGATGAAAAGGGTCGCCGGCGACCGGAAATCATTCCCGATTCGGCATTTGTCATCCCCTGTGACCGCATTGTGGCCGCCATCGGCCAGACCACAGACGTTTCCTGGAATGACACCGAAGGCCCGGCCATCACCCGAAGGCAGACGCTTCAGGTCAATCCGGCAACGGGTCAAACCACCATTGCCCATGTATTTGCCGGAGGGGATTCGGTCAGTGGACCGGCCACCGTCATCGAGGCCATTGCAGCCGGGCACACCGCCGCCGAATCCATTCACCGGTTTGTCCAGGGGCTGCCGGTCGGGGTCGAAGAATCGGCTTCCAAAGTGGATATTCCAAAATATCAACCCATTCCGGAAAATTTGAAATTCTGGCCCCGGGCCGTCCTGCCCCATGTGGCGCCTGAAATTCGAATCGGCTCATTCCAGGAAGAATCCCCGGGTTTTTCTGAAGACCTGGCGCTGGGCGAGGCCGATCGCTGTCTCAACTGCGGCGGCTGCTGCGAATGCATGGAATGTGTCCGGGCCTGCGAGGCAAACGCCGTCGATCATGCCATGAAACCCGAAGAACGGACCATTCCGGTCGGAACCATTGTTCTGACAACCGGTTATGATGTCATGAACCCCGAATCCATGAAACAGTTCGGGTATGGCAAATACCCCAATGTCTTCACCAGCCTGGAATTTGAGCGGCTGAGCAATGCCACCGGCCCCACCGGCGGCAAAATTCTGATCCGGGATGAAACCGGGGCATTTACCATAACCCCTGCCAGCGTGGCCATTTTGCACTGCATTGGCAGCCGGGATGTCCACTATCATGAATACTGTTCCCGTGTCTGCTGCATGTACGCCCTCAAATATACCCACCTGATCAGGGAAAAGGTCGGACACAACACCGAAGTGTATGATTTTTATATTGATATGCGCTGTTTTGGAGAGGGTTACGAGGAATTTTACAGACGGTGTCAGGAAGAAGGCACCCGGTTCATTCGCGGAAAGGTGGCGGAAATAACGGCAAATGGCCACTTGCCCGGAGAGGCCGGAAAGCTGGTCGCCATTGCCGAGGATACGCTTCTAGGCAAGCGGATTCGGGTTCCGGTGGACATGGTCATTTTGTGTGCGGCCATGGAAGCCCGGAAAGATGCCATCACCGTGGGCCGGCTGTTTGGCGTCAACCTGGGCGCAGACGGTTTTTTTCTGGAAGAACACCCCAAACTGGGTCCGCTCAATACGGCGACAGACGGCGTATTCATTGCCGGCGCCTGCCAGTCACCCAAGGACATTCCGGATACCGTGTCCCAGGCATCGGGCGCCGCGGCAAAGGCCCTTTCACTGGCCACGCGGGGTCGGGTCACGGTTCCGTCTGTCATATCCTGGATCGATCCGGATATCTGCGCCGGATGTCAGATATGCATTGGCCTGTGTCCGTATTCGGCCATCGAGTTTGACCGGCGCAGACAGGTCTCTGTTGTCAACGATGCCCTGTGCAAGGGATGCGGCAGTTGCGCCGGATTTTGCCCCAGTGGTGCGGCACAGGTCCGGCATTTTCAAAAAGAGCAGGTGTTTGCGGAATTTGACGGTCTGATGGACGCGCTCCATCGGGTCATGGCCGAAATATAGGAGGATCGATGGAACCTTTTGAACCCACAATTGTCGCATTTGTCTGTAACTGGTGTACTTACACCGCAGCGGATCTGGCCGGAACATCCCGGCTGAGCTATCCCAAAAACATTCGCCTGATCCGCGTCATGTGTACGGGAATGGTGGATCCCCAATATGTGATCAAGGCATTGCTGGAAGGCGCGGATGCAGTTCTGGTCAGCGGATGTCATCCGGGAGACTGTCATTATATCAACGGCAATTACAAGGCCCGGCGGCGAATCCGGCTTCTGAAGGAAATTCTGCCCCGATTCGGATTTGAGCCGGAACGGCTCCGCCTGACCTGGATCGGCGCCAGTGACGGGATTCAGTTTGCAGAAATCATGCGGGATCTCACCAGCCAGATTCGCGCCATCGGACCGAGCCAGACCCGGCAAACCATGATCATTTGAAAAACAGGGACAAAGTGGCAACCGCTGTGCCCCTCTGTCCCTTTGCCCCTTTCCCTCACGTTGGAGGTTCATCATGTCAGATCTGTACAAGCTTGTCATACCGGATGAGGGTGTTCTGGCCGGTTTGCGCCGGTTTTTTCGATCCATTCTGGAACTGGAATCCATTCAGGCCATTCTGGCGCCGGTTCAACTGCCCATGAAGCCATCTGTCATGCCGGCATTGATCTCCGATCCCGATCAGATCGATCACTGCGACCCGCTGGCGCCCTCTTTTCCCCTCAATGCCGCAAAGGTGGTATCCCAACTGACCCGGAACCCCATCGGGGGAACAGTGGCGGTTTTTTTGCGATCCTGTGAAATTCGGGCCTTTATCGAGCTGGTCAAGCTGAAACAGGGAACACTGGATGAAGTGGTCATAATCGGGATGGACTGTCCCGGTGCATTTCAAAATGCCAGTTACCGGCGCTTTGTTCAATCCTGCACCGAAGATCCGGGCGCCACATTTTTTAACCAAATCCAAAAAAAGGATACGGCGTTTCCCGGCAATATCGATCTGGCCGAAGCCTGCAAGGCCTGCGAGCATTTTACGCCCGATGGGGCGGATATTGCCATCGGATGGCTGGGGATGGCATCCGAAGATCATTTTCTGCTAAAGGGGCAGACCGACAGGGGCCTGGATGTTTTAAAACAACTGAAACTTCCGGAAGCCGCTGCGCCATTGATGCGGCATGGGGCCATTGCGGATATGCTGGCAAAACGGCTGGCCTATCGAGACGACATGTTCGCGACCACCCATGCCGCCACATCCAATCTGAAAAAACTGACGGCATATTTGGCCGACTGTGTCAACTGCTACAACTGCCGCGTCGTCTGTCCGGTGTGCTATTGCCGGGAGTGTGTTTTTGTGACCGATGTCTTTGACCATGATGCCAGTCAGGTGCTGAAATGGAGCCAGCGCCGGGGGTTGGTCAAACTGCCCGCAGATACCGTATTTTATCATCTGACCCGTCTGGCCCACATGAGCACGGCCTGTGTGGGATGCGGTCAATGCTCCAACGCCTGCCCCAATGACATACCGGTCATGGAGCTGTTTCGAAGTGTTGCCGAAAAAACCCAGAATGCATTTGGTTATGAGGCCGGTCGGTCTGTAGATGACGCCCCACCCCTGTCGGTTTTCCGGGAAAACGAATTTGAAGATGTGGTCGGCATAAAGGGGGAATAACCATGAGTCATGCAACAGGACATATTCTGGTTGTCGGGGCCGGGATCGGCGGCATGAGAACCGCCATGGATCTGGCCGAAACCGGACACGCAGTGACGCTGGTGGAGCACGCCCCCCATGTCGGCGGACTTCTGGCCAGTCTGGACCATCAGTTTCCCACCAATCATTGCGGCATGTGCCGGATGTTGCCACGGCTGGACCGGGACCAGTCCGTACAGGCATGTCTCCGGAAAGGCCTGACGCATGAACGGATCCATATCCGGACCGATACCGATATCATGGCCATCGATGGCGATACCGGAAATTTAACCGTGACCCTGCGCCAAAAATCCGGTTATGTGGATGCCCGGCGCTGCATGGGATGCGGCGCCTGTGCCGATGTCTGTCCGGTTGATATCCCGGATCCCTTCAATGCCGGTCTGTCAACCCGCAAGGCCATTCATTCCCCCCTGCCCCATGCCTGGCCGGCCCTGTACCAGATCGATGGGACGGCATGCACCCGCTGTGGCGAATGCCGGACAGTTTGCCCAACCAACGCCATTGTGCTGCCTGCCGGTGAAAAAAGCCATTTCCGGGTTCTGGTTGTGGATGACGAGGCCATTGTCCGGGAATCGATTCGGGACTGGCTTCGGGAAGAAGAAGGATTTCATGTGGATGTGGCCGACTCGGGTCCGGCGGGTCTGAGCCTTCTGACCAACGCCCCGTACCATCTGATGCTTCTGGATATCAAGATGCCGGGCATGGATGGTGTGGATGTGTTGCGACAGGCCAGTACCCTGTCACCAGATACGCAGGTGATCATGATGACCGCGTTTGCCACTGTGGAAACCGCGGTCGAGGCCATGAAAATCGGGGCCATGGACTATCTGATCAAACCATTTGAACCCGATGCCCTCATTCCCAAGGTCATGCAGGTGTATGACCGGGTCGCGGCCATGACGGATCAAACCATACAGGTTCAGGCCGTCATCCTGAATGCCGGAACAACCCTGTATGACCCGTCTTCCGGGAAAAACAATCTGGGCTATCAAACGCATCCGGGTGTTGTCACCAGCCTGGAATTTGAGCGGATCATCAGCAATTCCGGCCCGTTTGCCGGGAAACTGGTCCGGCCGAAGGATGATCGTCCGGTTCAACGATTGGCTTGGCTTCAATGTGTGGGGTCCCGGGATTTTCAATCCGACGGCGATTTCTGCTCCAGTGTCTGCTGCATGATTTCCATCAAGGAGGCTGTCCTGGCCCGGGAAAAATACGGACCAAACCTGGATGCGGCCATTTATTACATGGATATGCGAACCTATGACAAATCCTTTCAGCGGTATCGGGATGCGGCGGAACGCGATCATGGCATTCGTTTTGTCCGGGGCCGGGTGCATACCATGATTATCGACCCGGAGACACAGGATCTCGTCATCCGGTATGCCGATCGGTCCGGGGATATGCAGGAATCGATCGTGGATATGGCGGTTCTGGCAATTGGTCAGCGTCCGGCCCGGGCCATGCCGAAACTGGCGGATATGTGCCATTTACCGCTCAATTCATGGGGATTTGCCGAAACGCAGCCCTTTTCACTGACCCGGACCGCCAAACCGGGAATCTTTCTGGGCGGGTCATTTACGGGTCTGAAGGATATCCGGGAAACGGTCATTCTGTCATCCGCCGCCGGCCTCAATGCGTCCCGGGCCCTGCAATCCGGAGTTACAAAACCGGTAACAGACGCACTTCCGGCACCGCGTACCAGAGACGTGTCCCGTGAACTTCCGGCCATCCGGATTCTGATCTGCACCTGTCATCAGGCCTTGCAGATTGACACCGATCTGCTGTCGCGGCGTCTCAGGCCCTGTCCGTCTCTTTTGGGAATCGATATCGTCACGGCCATCTGCACACCCGAAGGCAGCGAAGCGATTGGCCGGATACTGAACGCATCGGATTTCAACCGGCTCCTGGTTGCCGCCTGTCCCCAGGAGATGCATTCAGGCATCCGCAGGGACCTGGCACAGATGACCGGGTTGGACCGGAATCTGATCGACTGTGTGGATATTCATACCCCGATTTTTCGGAAAGGTCTCACCGAACACCCGGATATTCATGCTGAAATGGCACACATTCTGGACATGGGTATTCATCGGCTGGCTGGCGCCAATCCCCTTGCCTCAGAGCTGACGCCCATTCACCATCACGCCCTGGTGGTGGGCGGAGGGGTTGCCGGCATGACCGCAGCCCTGGCATTGGCCGATCATGGGGTACCGGTTGATCTGGTTGAAAAAAATGCCACTCTGGGCGGCAATCTGTGCTGGATTCAGGAAACCCTTCAGGGGGATAAAATTCCGCCGTTTCGGGCAGAGCTGGAACAGAAAATCAGCAAACATCCCAATATTACCCTCTATACCCAAACCACGGTGGCGGGGTTTTCCGGTCAGACCGGTGGATTTGTCACCACACTGGAAGGCCCTGAAAAGAAAGTCACCACCTCCCGTCACGGGGCGGTCATACTGGCCACCGGCGGAATGGAAACCCCGGTTCAGGGTTACGGGTATGGTCAGAGTCCGGCCATTCTGACCCAGAAGGAACTGGAAGAGCAGATTGCCACACATGCGCTGAACATTGGCGATCCGGGATCGGTTGTCATGATCCAGTGCGCCGGAACCCGGGAAGAGCCGCGCAATTACTGTAGCCGGGTTTGCTGCGCCACATCCCTGAAACAGGCCATGATGCTGAAATCCCAAAATCCGGAACTGGCGGTCTATATCCTGTACCGGGACATGATGACCTACGGGTTTACAGAACACCTGTACACCCGGGCCAGAAAAGCCGGCGTTGTCTTTATTGCCTATGATCCGGAAGCAAAACCAACAGTCATGGTGGATGGCAATGACGTGCGGGTTCGGGTCATGGAACCTGTCCTGAACAGAGTGCTCGAAATTCAGGCGGACCGCGTGATTCTGGCTGCCGGCATGATCCCGTCACCCAACACGGATATCTGCGGCATTTTTGGCATCAAACCGGATCCGGACGGTTTTTATCAGGAAGCCGACATCAAATGGCGGCCGGTTGAAAGTACCCGGGAAGGGGTTTTTGTCTGCGGTATCGGACTGTCCCCGGGCACCATTTCCGAATCCATTGCCACTGCCGAAGCCGCGGCCCAGAAGGCGCTGGCCCTGCTCTTCCGGCCGGAAATCCTGAGATCCAGAACAACGGCCCGGGTGAGACACAGCCTGTGCAGCCTGTGCCAGCTATGCATTTCCGCCTGCCCGTATGGAGCCAGACAGATGGAATCCGACCTGAATAGAATTGTCATCGATCCCCTGATGTGTCAGGGATGCGGCGCGTGTGCGGCCATCTGCCCCAATGATGCGGCGGTCATGGATGAATGGCTGCCCCAACACATGTTTGGCGTCATCGATGCGGCCCTGGCCTGACAGTCATTCAGTCCACCAGGTCCACTTTGTCCACTATGCCGACATCCCGCCAAGCCCTGTGCCATAAAAGGAGCCCGTCATGAATACCACCAATTTGACAACCGACCCACTTGCATCGATCCGGGCAAAACTAAGCGCCTGCATTCAGTGCGGCACCTGCACCGGATCATGTCCCAACGACTTTGCCATGGATGTGACCCCCCGTTATCTGTGGCGTCAGGTTCTGGCCGGTGAAACCCGAAAAATTTTTCTTAGTCAGACATTTTTGATGTGCTCATCCTGTTACTGCTGCACGCTCCGGTGTCCCAGGGGGCTGCCGCTGACCGAGGCCATGAGCAATTTGAAACAGATTGGCGTTCAACTGGGCTTTACAACAAAAACGCCGACAGCCCTGTTTTACCGGCAATTTCTGGAAAGTGTCAGACGCCATGGTCGGGTTCATGAAATGGAAATGATGAGCGGCTGGTTCTGGGCCGTGAAAAATCCGATGCTCCCCCTCAAATTTTCGTCACTGGGCCTCAAACTGATGTCAAAGGGGAAAATATCCCTGTTGGGCCCATCCGGAAACAGAATCAACTTGAGCAACCTGTTTCGCAAAGTAACCGAACTGGAGAATCAGGCATGAAATATCTTTACTATCCCGGATGTTCACTGGACGGCACGGCCAGGGAATACAACCAGTCCACAAAAAGTCTGATGAAAGGGCTGGATGTCGAACTCATGGAGCTCACGGACTGGAGCTGCTGTGGCGCCAGCGCTGCGGAATTTGAAAGCCGTCTCCTGTCCCTGGCGCTTCCGGCCCGCAATCTGGCCATCGCGGAAACCATGGCCGATGATCTGGATCTGCTGGCGCCATGCAGCGCCTGCTATCTCAACCTCAAAAAAGTGACGGAAACCATTCGAACCGATCCCGCCATGCTGTCAACCCTCAATCAGATTCTGGCCGAAGACGGGTTGACGCTGACCGGCCGGATTCATGTCCGCCATCTCCTGGATATCCTGTCCGTGGATATCGGCGCAAAGGCCATCCGGGAACGGGTCACCAGCCCGTTGTCCGGAACTTCGATTGCGCCGTATTACGGGTGTCAGTGCCTGAGACCCTATGCGGTTTTCGATGATCCGGAATCGCCCACATCCATGAACCAACTGATTGAAGCGACCGGAGCCCGGATTCATGAATGGGATATGGGGGCCAAATGCTGCGGCGCCTCCCATATGAATACCCATCATCAGGCCGGAATGACGCTGGTTGGCGCCATTCTGTCATCTGCCCGGTCTGCAGATGCCATTGTAACCGTCTGCCCCATGTGTCAAATGAATCTGGAAGGTTATCAGAACAGCATATCCGCTCAGAATCAGACGGATCTTCAGATTCCAATCCTGTATTTGCCCCAGGTGCTGGGGATGGCCATGGGAATATCCCGAAAAGCCCTTCAGATCGATCAGAATCTGACACCGGCCGGGCGAATTTTCATGAAAATGGGCAGCGGGACCATTCCATGATGCTTCTTCTCCAAAATCTCCAGCGCAGTCTGTTCACCAAACTGATCCTGCTGGTCGGGATGACGTTGCTGGGGTCCATGTTCATATGGGCCTATTTCAACATCGACTATCACAAAAAACGGATTACCGAAGACATCATGGTCAGTACCAACCGTCTGACCAATACCATCCGCCTGGGCGCCCATTATGCCATGATGCTGAATTCCCGGGATGACATCACCCAGATCATTTCCAATATCGGCAAACAGAAAGGCATTGCCCACATCCGCATTTATAACAAGGATGGTCAGATCAAATTTTCCAACCTGAAAACCGAGGTGAACACATTTACCAACATCAAGGCCGAGGCATGCGATATCTGTCATCGAACCGATCCGCCGCTGATGGATCTGTCCCTGGAGCAGCGAACCCGTTTTTTTGACGCGCCGGACGGGCACAGGCTTCTGGGCATCATCAGCCCCATCTGCAACGAACCCAGTTGTTCCACCGATGCCTGTCATGTGCATCCGGCTGACAAATCCATTCTGGGGGCGCTGGATGTGGTGATTTCTCTTGAAAAAACCGATATGGAGATTTCCAGATACCGGAAAGGCATCATCTGGCTTTCGATGTTTTTATCCCTGATGACATCCGCCCTGATCTTTTTGTTCATGCTGCGGTTTGTCAACCGGCCCATCAAAAAACTGATCGACGAAACCCGGAATATCGGGGCCGGACATTATGATTACCCCATTGAGGTGAACCAGAAGGATGAAATGGGGCTTCTGGCCACCGCCATTTATGACATGGGAAAGGAAATTGCAGAAAAACAGGTCAAGCTGAATCGTCAGCGGGATGAATACCAGAATCTGTTCGAGCTGGTGCCCTGCCTGATCACCATCCAGGATTCATCCTATCGCCTGATCCGGTTTAACGGCGAATTTCTGGAGCGGTTTCAGGCCAAATTGGGGGATTACTGTTATCAGGCATATATGGGCAAAACCGAACGATGCGACAATTGCCCGGTGGAGCGGACCTTTCTGGACGGCAAACCCCATTACGGCGAGGAATCCCGGAAAAACGATGACGGTTCCATCACATACTGGGTGGCCCGTACATCCCCGATCAGAAATGAAACCGGTGATATTGTCGGTGTCATGGAAGTGTGCCTGGATATTACCCGCAGAAAACAGCTCGAGGAAAGCCTGGAGCGTTCCGAAAAAAAATACCACGCCATTTTCAACAACATCCCGAATCCGGTGTTTGTACTGGATGTGGACAGCCTGGAGATACTGGACTGCAATGAGAGTGTGGCAACGGTTTATGGGTATCTGACAGAAGACATCATTCAAAAGCCGTTTCTGGACCTGTTTCAGGAATCTGAAAAGGAACTGTATGAAACCCGACTCCGGACATCAACCGTGCTGAACAAGGTCAGGCATGTTCATAAAAACGGCCGGACCGTGTTTGTGGATATCTGGCTGAGCCCTTCGGAATATCCGGGCCGCAGGGTTCTTCTGGTCACCACATCGGATATCACCCAGCGCCTGGAGGCCGAGCAACAATTTATTCAGGCCAGCAAAATGGCCACACTGGGCGAAATGGCAACCGGCGTGGCCCATGAGCTGAATCAACCCCTGTCGGTCATCAAGACCGCCAGCAGTTTTCTGATCAAAAAAGCGTCGCGTCATGAACCGGTGGCAGATGATATACTGACCAACATGCTTCAGAAAATTGACAGCAACGTGGATCGGGCCACCCGCATCATTCTCCACATGCGCCAGTTTGCCAGAAAATCGGAAGCCTGTCTGGAACGCATCAATATCAATGATATTCTGGAAAAGGCCTTTGAAATTTTCAGCCAGCAGTTGAAAGTCCGGGGGATCGAGGTGACCTGGCAGATCGACCGGAATCTGCCCCTGGTGATGGGGGACCCGGGCCGGCTGGAGCAGGTTTTCATCAATCTGCTGCTGAATGCGCGGGATGCCATCGAAGGCCGGTGGGGCGTGAACGACATCGATCATCCGGACAAACGGATTACGCTTTCGACCCGACAGACCCCAAAACATGTTCAGGTGGATGTCACCGATACGGGAACCGGCATATCCAGGGCCGTGCAGGAAAAAATTTTCGAGCCGTTTTATACAACCAAGGAAGTGGGCAAGGGTACCGGGCTGGGTCTTTCCATCTCTTATGGCATCATCAAGGAATGCGGCGGAACCATTACGATACACTCTGAAGAAGGAAAAGGCGCCACATTTACCATTCTGTTTCCGATACAGGAGAACGCCAATGGAACATGCCATTTTACTGGTGGATGATGAAGAAGACATTCGGGATGTTCTGAATGTCTCGCTGATCGATGCCGGTTACCGGGTATTTACGGCGGAAAACGGTAAAACGGCCCTGGATCTGTTTCACCGGCATCATCCGCCGGTGGTGGTGTCCGATATCAAGATGCCGGGCATGGATGGCATCGAGCTGCTTCGCCGGATCAAGCTGGAAAGTCCGGATACGGAATTTATCATGATCACCGGACATGGGGACATGGAACTGGCGGTTGTCAGCTTCAAGGATCAGGCTGCGGATTTTATCACCAAGCCGATCAATATCGATGTGCTGGAAATCGCCTTGAAAAAAGTCTTTGACAAAATTGTCGGCAGGCGGCAACTGCGGGAGTATACCGAAAGCCTGGAGCGGCTGGTTCGCGAAAAAACAGAGCTTCAAAGCAATCTGGCGGCCCTGGGGCTCATGATCGGTTCCATCTCCCATGGCATGAAGGGGCTTTTGACCGGACTGGATGGCGGCGTTTATCTGATGGAGTCGGGTCTGAAACGCAATAATTTGGAACAGGTTGATGACGGGCTCAAAACCGTCCGGCTGATGGCCGAACGCATCCGAAAAATGGTGCTGGATATTCTGTATCATGCCAAAGAACGCAAACTGAACCGGGAAAATGTTGACGTCAGCCAGTTTGCGGCGGATACGGCTTCCACCATCGAAGTAAAAATGACAGAGCACCAGATCGACTTTGTCCGGGATTTTTCCGGATCCATCGGGTATGCGGAAATCGACTGGGAGAGCATGCATTCCGCCCTGATGAATATTCTGGAAAATGCCATGGACGCCTGCATCCGGGATACGGCCAAGCCATCCCATCAGGTCATCTTTGCGGTCCGGCCGGAAGGGGATACGGTTCGTTTCGATGTCACCGATAACGGGACCGGCATGGATCGGGAAACCCGGGACAGGCTCTTTACCCTGTTTTTTTCTTCCAAAGGCTGCAAGGGAACCGGCCTGGGCCTGTTTGTATCCAATCAGATCGTGCGCCAGCATGGCGGCGCCATTGCCGTTTCATCCACACCGGGCCATGGTTCCACATTCACGATCCGGGTGCCCTGGATCGCGACGGACAATCCTGCCTGAATCATTTTCCCGCCCACAGTTTGTCCCGCCATTGGCTTCAGCTTATGCCTGTTCCCGGCAGTTTTCCGGATGCGTCTGATTGTCTAAAATCCATTTCGACTGCAAACATTTTGGCCCATTTTGCTCAATCCTGTTCATCCTGTAAATTCTGTCAAAAAATTGGCTGGCTCCCAAGCTCCAGCTTTCTGTACCATCCAAAACGTTAGCCAAAAAAAACATATACCATCAAGCTCCGTAGGATGTCCCGGATTCTACAGGAAAGCCGGATGCGGGTATCTGTTCACGGCGTAAACCGCAAATCTGCACGTCCGTTTTGACAAGGGGAGGAGGGGAGACCCTCCCCACTTTACTGTCCTTCGTGGTAGATTTTCCCCCGGATTTGATTATCACCACGAAGGTCACGAAAAATTAGTAAATCAACTTCCTTGAAAACCCATTCGTGTTCATCGTGGTTGATCTTTTTCCCACTGCAATATTGCCGGTATGCTCCGCACAACCACACCCTCTGCAAACCGATGGTCCCGGCTTCCGCCCTCAGGCTTGTTCCAGATGAAATGCATTCATTTGACAATATTTTTTTCATTCACTAATATAACAACATGAGATTATTAATGGATGCCGATTGCTTGATCAAGCTCACAAAAGCCGGGTTAAAAGAAATTGTATGCACAAATGATACTGTTTTTATCCCATCGATAGTTGCCAGTGAGGTGGTCGATGCAGGAAAAATCAAGGGGTGCCCGGATGCATTCGCGGTGGAAATCAATATTTCCTTAAACCTTATTTCGATAATTCCGGATGAAGACAGTCTGTATGCAACCGGTGATCGTGCCGTTAGTGATTTGTTCAGGCCTCAAAAACATGACGCCGTTGCCACGGATGATGCCAAATTGATACGGAAATTAAAAAGCCTTGGCATACCGTTTCTTCTACCGGGCCTGGTACTCTACCTGCTTCATAAAAAAGGACAGATGGACGCAGTGACATCACTTTGGGCGATTGATCAATTGGCGCCATTTATCAGCGATGATGAATACAGCACTGTCCGTTTACTCATGGAGGCAATAAAATGACAACCCGTTCAATGAGAATACCGGAAGATATCAACCGGGCCATTCAATATGTTGCAAAAATGGAAAAAATCGAAAACACACAATCCCTGCAAAAACTGGCCAGGCTAGGCTTCGAACGATATGCCACTGTAAACTATCAGAATGGAAAACTTACGTTGAGGGAAACCGCCGCTTTGCTCGATTTGTCACTGTCTGAAACAATCGATCTTTTAGGGGGGATCGGCGTTAAAGGGAATATCCGCGCCGCAGATGTCCTGGAAAGTCTGAAGCGACTTGAACACTGACCGTTTCAGCACGACGATGGTTTGTCTGTATCAATCTCTTCGTGTACTTCGCGGTGTATCCTTTTTCCGTGTTTGATATTCACCACGAAGCGAAGGACACGAAGAGTAAAAAAAAACCCCCATGAAAAGACCCTTCGTGCTCTTCGTGTACTTCGTGGTGTATTTTTTCCCAGTGTTTGTTTATCACCACAAAGGACACGAAGCACACCAAAAATTCAAAAAACCACTCCTCTGAAAACCCCTTCGTGGTTAAAAATTTTTTTGGCATTGAGTTTGCTTTTTTCTGTCTTCATCCTTTCGCCTTCTTCCTTCCGTCTTCAGCCTTCAGCCTAATTTCTATACAAACATCATATATTCCAATTAATTGGAAATATCTGTTGAAAAACCATTCTCAGTGTGCCATAGGCTTTGACACCGGATTTTCAACAATCCGGCTCGTTCCCGTTTCTTCTGCGTATTTCAGAAATCTGACACCCATATGGAACAGGCCAAATGACCATGTCGAATATGCGGATATCATGCAGTCAGTAAAAACCGTCAGGCTCATTTCGACAGCCAAATCCCGATTCATTCTCTTCTCCGACGCCCACCGCGGCGACGGCACCGGCGCAGACGACTTTGCCGCCAAATCCCTGATCTTCACATGTGCTTCGGATATTTCTGAAATACCGGAAGCAAACAGACACCGTCGAAAAAAATTCAAAACCGACAGCAGCTTTTACAACACTGGCTCTGGCGTCCACCCCCGGCATCGGGAATCGGCAGCGGGAGTGGTATGGCGACTACTGTCACGTCAAATATCAAGTGTCGGATAAAGACGTGCCAATTTTATTCGGGCATCCTTGGTAGTGAACTGCCATTTCACCTTGGCGTTCTTATTGTTTCTGAAGTTTTGCCAAGCCTGTGCTTCTTTTTTCACAATTTCAATATCATCGATTCTTCTGTTGAGGCATTGACCCGTCAGTACGGTCAACTCTATCTCAGCCATGTTTAGCCAGCTTCCATGCTTTGGTGTATAAACAAATTCAAAACGATCCCATAACGCTTTTGCCTTTTCCGGCAAGAAGGCCTCGTAAAACGATCCAGGTTCATGCGTATTCAGATTATCCATTACCAGAGTTATTTTTTGAGCGTCTTTATACTGCGTGGCAATTTCTTCCAGAAAAATCGCCCAATCCTGCTTGGTTTTTCTTTCCGTGATTTTCACCATGCGTTTTCCGGCCAAGGGTTCACAAACCATAAAAATATTGCACACACCACAACGATTACCGAACTGAAGTTCGAAAAGA
>DFZE01000077.1:3189-29110 GCA_002382065.1 Desulfobacteraceae bacterium UBA4064 | reverse complement strand
TTGACATATGGGTCCACTTCACTTTTCATCCTTCATCCTTCAGCCTATCTCTGAATTCTGAACCATCAGCATCATCAAACCAATCATGACACCCAGCTCTTTCATGTCGATCCGATCCTCCAGAATCTTTTTTCGGACGTCTTCCAGAAAATTTTCCAGGGACATCCGGCCCAGCAATTTTTCAACAGCCTGTTTCAGTTCCATATTTTGATTGCATTCCGCCACCATTTTACGGCAGGCTTCGCTGGCTGACCCAATGGCCTCCTGAAGATGCTTTTTTCTGAGTGTGTTGCGATAATAAGAATCGGCGGCCTGATTGAACTGGCCAGCACGCAACCGGAACGGACTGGCAGCGCCGGCATGCTCCAGAATCTGACTCGTCAGCCGATGAGAGGCGGATGATTTTTCCGCATCGTTGATCCGCGCCTCCAGATCCCGGATGACTGGCGTCAACTGCATGAGCTCGATCAGATCCGCTGCATCCCGTTTGATGATTTGAATCAGGGCGCGTTTGTATTCCAGATTATGCACCCGGACATACCCGGAATACCGGCTGCTGAAGCGGGTATGCTTGACCGCCTTCAGGATGAACTGCATGAACAGATTCGGGGTGTCTTTTTTGACAAAAAACGTGGGAATTCCGATTGCCGCGCCAAAAACGATCTGGCGCCGCTCACTTTCTGCAAAGGGCGTATCGGGTATGTTCGGGTGAATGACCTGGTGTTGAATGATATATTTGCATGCCAGTGCGGTAATTAGAATCTGGAGTGAGGCTGCCGGCCCCATGTCGGTCAAAAATTCCGGAAACAGGCTGTAATACCGGCCCTCAAACCCGCAAAACCCATGAACCGGGTACTGGCGCATGCGATAAAACAGATAAAGTGCCATTCGGCTGTCAAACACACCCATGTCGGTCAAATCCCGCTTTAACAGGATGTCATTTCCTTCCCGTCCGTTCAATGCCGGACTTTCATCCGTGCCAAGAAGCGAGACCAGATAATCGATCAGGCGATAATCCGGGATCATGTCCCCTTTCAGGCCGAAACTCCTGGATATCAGGGAATCGGCCCATTCCGGCCCCAGGGGTGTCATGGGGTAACCCAGAATTTTCAGTCTGGCCTTTTTTTTCCAGCGGCGCCACAGCATGCGCAGATGGGTAAAATCCAGTTCATGGGGCAAAAATCCCAGTGCCTTTTCCGGATGAAAATCCCGAAAATCCAGCCGGTACGGCGCAGCCGAGTAGGTGTTGACAAACAGGGACAGAAAATGCTCCACAATCTTGATGACCAGATCGCCAAAATACTTTTCTTCCGGAGCCTTGAATCCGGATTCCGGGTCGGTGAACAGGCCGGACAATTTCCGACTGCTCAGACTGATATGCGTACCATTGTTGGCCAGGCTGATATTGGACAGGTTGGGCAATACAACCAGATTGGAATGAATGATCCCCGCATCCCGCAGCTTGGAGACCGCATTCAACTGACTTCGGGATAACACCTGGTGGCACAGGTGCATATACTGATGCTTGATTTCGCCCTGGTCCCATCCGGACAGGCACGGGTTCATGAAAAGCTGCCGATAAAACGAATCGGGAATCAGGTTGTTCAACATCCGGAGGCGAAATGGCGGATTGGGTGCAAAATAAATTCTGGCTTCCTGGCCATTGTTTCTCAGCATGAACTGCTGATTGGCATATTCCATCAATAAATGTGTCAACAGATGCCGATGCAGTGTTTCAGCGGCAATGGCCTGGCCCATGCCGGTTTTTGTCTGCATGGGGACCGGTTTGAACGAATAGGTTTCCGGTGAGGTATTGTCGCTTAAAAAATGCGGCAGAATCGCCTCTCCAGTTTGCCGGATCAGCGGGTTGGCCTCGCCATAATGGCCAATGAACTCCGCCAGACTGAGCTTGATCAGATAACTGACCGGAATCCGTAGCCATTTTTCCCCGTTCTGATGCGTGTAAAACTGACTGATATCACACCGAACCGGACTGTTGGGCCTGGATTTGTCCGAAAGCATATCGGTTTTCAGAACATTTCGGGCATAGCGGCTCAGGCAGTTTTCCGGAAAACGCACCCAACTGTTTTCCCAGACTTTATCCGGATTTTGTTCCAGAAACCGGTTCAGCTCGATGACAGGCTTTTTGGAGCTTTCCTGGGAATTGACCCGTTTTTGAAGATTCTGAAAAAAACCGGATTCCCGTATGGAAACCGGCAGATCCACAAATTGGCTGTCGCCGATGACCACAGCCTGAAGCTCATTTTCCACACCGGCTGCGACATCGCCCGGAACAAACGGCAGGCTTTGAACAAACCGTTCGGAAGACCGGTTATCAACCTCGAGCAGATGGCTCCAGGATATGGATTCATCGGGTACCCGGCGGTAATCTTTCATAATTATTCCTCATGTTCAGCATATCGGATGTCAGTCTTTTCACGATACCCCTTCAAATTCATCCGGCAGTTGATAGACACAGCGTTTTTCAGGACTGGCCTTGGCCTGGCTTTTCAACCGTCCCATGAGACGGCTGAGAACTTCCGGCGTACAGGATCGGGATCGGGTCCCAGGCAGGTCCAGAATCACGGCGCTGACGCTGATCAGCGGATAGTCCCGGATCACCCCGTCACGCCCTTTTGACGTAATGAAGCCCCGTGAAATGGCCTCTGAATCATAAAAACTTTCGGCATCCTTCCGGAATGTTGTCAGCAGATGATGGATGACCGGAAGCAGATCCGCTGTCTGTTCCCGGATTGCCCCCATAAAAAAGTCATCCCCGCCGATATGCCCGATAAACCGGTTTTCGGAATAGACGACGGATTTCATCAGTTCGGAAAAGCGCAAAATCAGGCGGTCTCCATTCCGAAATCCGTAGATGTCGTTATACGGCTTGAAGTGATCGAAATCGAACCAGACCAGAATGTATTGTTCATCGATCTGTTGCAGGGCGCGGGATACATATTCGTTAATCAGGGTATTGCCCGGCAGGCGGGACAGGGGATTCTGATCCCGTGCAATGGCCAGGTTTTTTTCATTCAGCGCCTTCAACAGGGAGGACGCACTCAAAAAACCCTGATACTGCATGGAATCCACAATCAGAATCCCCTCGATGGTTTCATTCTGGGAATAGATTTCCAGTATCTTTTCCACACGTACATGAATGTCGGCAATGGGAAACCGGGTGACAAACTGCTGAATATTTTTGCTGAAACGGGGGTTTTGAAGCAGATCACGGCCATATTTGGAATAGGCGTATTCCTTGATGCTGCTTTCGCGGATCGCGCCAAGGGGTTCATTGCGGGCATTGACAACCGGAAAAAAATTTCGTTGCATGCCGGTCCGGAACCGGTCAAACACATCGGCGACAGAATGACTCAACAATATCGGCTCTATCATTTCCATCAGCGAACAAATCAGCTCCCGATCATTTGAAGCGGATCCTCTGAGGTTCTGCCGGGCAAGATCCCGTATATGATCAAATTCCCGCTGGAGGACACTGGTATCTGTCTGGGGTTTCTGAATCAGATATCCCTGAACCAGGTCACATCCAATGGCCAGGCAGGTGAAATACTCCTGTTCGGTTTCGACACCCTCGGCAATCACGATGCTCCCCAGCAGATGGGAAATATTGACGATCTGGGTGACAAACATCCGTTTTTTGGGGTCATTGCAGAGGTCCTGAATGAAGAACCGGTCAATTTTGATAAAATCCGGCTCCAGATAATAAATCATCTGAAGACCGGAGAATCCGGCGCCGAAATCATCCACCGCGATCTTGAAACCCTGGATGCGATAGGTGTTCAGTATCTCCATGGTCGAAACAGGATCATTCCAGCGGTGTTTTTCAGAAATCTCCATGCACAGGCATTCCGGGGACAGATTTTTTTCCAGAAGCAGATCGTGCGTAAACCCGGT
Organism: Desulfobacteraceae bacterium UBA4064; assembly: GCA_002382065.1. GTDB lineage: Bacteria > Desulfobacterota > Desulfobacteria > Desulfobacterales > Desulfatirhabdiaceae > UBA4064. The sequence goes on along the minus strand of DFZE01000077.1, from coordinate 25,195 downwards.
CCGGTAGTCCCGCGCACCCAGCAACCGGTTATCCAGGTTAAAAAACAGTTTGCTATGATTTTTTTCCAGAATGGTCGACAGCTTGTCGATGGCCAGGGTTCTCAGTTGCAGATCCACCTGATGCAGCACACCCGCTTCGAAAGCGCAGTCAAAAAATGCGCCGATGCTTTCAAAACCGGCTGCCTCCGTGTTTCGCAGGAGGGCTTCATAGCCGTAACAGATGCCGGTATGGATATTGACAATGGGTTGAAAGGCATAATCCAGATGTTTCAGACAATTTATCCAGAATGAATTGTCCAGCGGCGGCATAAAAACCTCTTTTGCATCCTGCGAGCAGGATGTTCTTTCCCCGGTAATCGAATGGTTTCGGTAACTGCCCGGGATCAAAGGGCGAATACAATATTCGCCCCTACGTTTGCCCCTTTGATCACATGAATCCGTATTGATCCGGTTTCATGTCATTCAGTTTAGATGTTCATTGTTCAGCCCGTGTTAGGATGATATTAAAAATTGGTGAACAGATTCAGTTAAAAAATTCCGACCTCTGCGGTCAGGCTGTAGGTCAGGTTGGCCGGCTGTTTGGCCTGCCTGACTGCGTCGCCAGCCGTAAGCAAGGTGTCAGGGAGCCGCAAAAAACGCGGCACCCTGACCTACCCTATGCCTCTTTTTTTACCGTATTACAGGCATCAGGATTTTCCCGGCCAGAAGCACCCCGCAGCCAATCAATAAAATACCTGCCGTCAGATTCATCCTTGTCATGGTTTTATGGCCGAGCTGTGGTTTGAGGCGATTTGAAATCAGACATTTTGCGGTATCGGTCATGAGGCTGGTGGAAAGCAAACCGGCCAGAAACATGATCCTGACCCTGGTATTTTCACCGTAGAGCGTACCGACGGTGACCAGTAAGGCGGCATTGAAAAACCATGTTCCGGGATTCAATAAATTCAGAAAAAATCCCTTCAGAACAAACAGACAATTTCGACCCGGTGATCGAATCCCCATTTCGTTTTCCATGCGGCAGTCAACCGCCAGCGGTTTTCTGATGACGGTGTTCAAGCCCAGGCCGATCAAAACTGTGCACCCCAGTGCGCCGATCAGACCCTGTTGCAGGGAATGGTCTCCCGGAACAGAATTCAGGCCCACATAACACAGAAACAGAACGACAATATCGGCCCCAAAATTTCCCGCTGTCAGAAACAGCCCGGATTGGATACCATTGCAGATACTTGTCTGAATCAGTAAAATACCCCCCGGACCCAGGAAAAATGCGAAGGACAAACCGGTGATCATGCCCTGAGTGAACGGATGCAGGGAGATAATTTCGGTCATTCGGATGCTTGGACCTTTCCGGAAAAAGGGGCCGGATGCCAGACGGATTTGTCAAACGGTTTCATTCGGCCCCATTCCGGCGCTTTTCGCCCGTCAAAAAAGCTGCATGCCCGGTAATACCGCATATCTTCCAGCCACAATTGGCAGTAATCCGGATCCGAGATAAACCGTTTGATGAGTGTCAGTGGCCGATTGAGCATGTCCAGAGGCGGTCCCATCAGTTCGGACGGGTCCCGGAAGCACTCCCAGTGGCACGACGTGCAGTGTTGACTATTTTTCAGGAGATCGGCCAAATTCAGATCCGGAAATGGCCCAAAATCCTCGGCACCACGATAACCGCAGGGCCAAGCATGGGCTTTTTGGGCATCGATGAAGAAAAAATCGATTCCTCCCCGACAGGGCCTGGGTTCATGGCAATGACCGGTCAACTGACGGAGCAATGCCAAAAGGGACGTCCGGGGCGTAAAGATTCGAATCCGGGATCGATACTGTGGTATGGTATCAAACAGGGCCCGATACAACAGCAGTTGTTCCATCCGGCTGAAATTTACCAGATTGTCCGTTGCCGTGGCCGCATAGACAGGGGAAAGGCCTGTTTCTGATTCTGTAGCGTCGATGCTCATGGGATAACAGCAGTTGACTGTGGTAAACCCCATGTCGCAGACCATCTGGTAGAACCGCTCAAACCCGGACCGGTAATGATGATAAAACATTAATGGATCATGAACATCCCCGGACAGTTTTTCCGCCAGATTCCGGTTGATACCCATATTGGCGGACGGATAGATGCCATATCGATGAAAAATGGGCAGGGCTTTCTGTATCCCGTCAATGACTCCGGGAAGCCCCCGCATGTTTTCGTGCTGTTCCGGAACAGCCGAGTCGATGCTGATCCATAAATTCCGCAATGTTGTTTCGGCCAGTTTCCCCGCGATGTCTTCCATTCTGGCGCAAAAATCACTTTTGTGGCTTCCCCTGAAAATGAATCCGTTTGTGCCGGTGCGAATATAGGGAATGCCGGCGGCTCCGGCATACCGGATCATTTCCAGCAGGTCATCGCGGAGCAGAAACGGCTCTCCGCCGGTAAAGGAAATGGCCTGAATGCCTTTTTGGGCCGCAGCGTCAATGATTTGCCGGATATGACCCCGTGAAATGCGGGACCGGGGAAAGGTTTCGGTCACGCGCATGCCACACTGGGGGCACCGGGCATTGCAGATGTCGGTTATCTGAATCACCAGTTGACCGGGAATTCGATTTTTCCAAAGGCTTTTTGCCGTATCGTGAATCATGGCCGGGGTCATGCGTTGACTGCCATGGGAATATCCGGTTGTTCAACCGGCGCGTACATATCCCAGGTTTTCAAAAATGCCTTTTCAAAAGAGCGGTTCTCCATATATTTCCGGGCCGCCTGTCCCATCTCTTTTCTCAGGGCATGTCGATCCAGCAGGTACCGGATCGACTGAAAAAGGCTGTCAACATCATCCCCTTTTGCCACAAGGCCGGTCACAGAATCCACCAGGTTTTCCCGGGGGCCGCCCTGATTGGTGACAATGACCGGGATTCCGGATGCCTGGGCCTCCAGAACCACGTTTCCAAAGGTATCCGTGGTGCTGGGAAAGACAAAAATATCCGATGATGCGTAGGCCGCCGCCAGATCCACCCCGCTCAGATATCCGGTAAAGGTGACCGGTTTTCCCTTCAGGTCCTGCTTCATTTCATTCAGGTAGGGACCCTCACCCACCACAATCAGATCGATATTGGCGCGTTCCTGCAACAGCCGGATGTATGCCCCGGACAACATATGCAGATTCTTTTCTTTTGAAATCCGTCCGACATACAGCAGTTTGATCCGCGAATCCGCGATGCCATAGCGGGATTTGAAAAACCCGTTCCGCCTGGATGGATGAAAAAGGGATGTATCGATGCCGCGATGCATCAAACTGATTTTTTCCGGGGCAATCCCCTTTTCGATCAGCTCATCGCCGGTGCTTCGGGAAGGCACATAAACCCGGTTCATCTGGCTGTAGTACCACAGGGTATATTTCCAGGTCAGATCCTCGATGGCGCTGTCTCCGGTCAGGTATAATGCATATTGCGGCAGCGCGGTGTGATAGGTGCCTTCAATGGGCAGCTTCAGGATTTGGGCAATGGCCAGTGCCGCCAGTCCGATCGGGCCGGGTGTTGCAGAATGGATGTGGGTAAAATTCTGTTCATGGCAGTATGCCAGCATTTCCAGAATGGGCGGATAGAATATTTTCTGTTCCGGATATTCGGGCAACTCATGGACGCCTACGGGTTTGAAATTCCTGACCCCTTTCATGAACAGGTCATCTTTGGCATCGCAGGTGATAACCGTCAGATCTTTATGGCTTTTTTGTGCAATTTCAACCTGCTGGTGCAGGGTTCTGGCCACGCCGTTGACATCATGGAATGTGTCGGTGAAATGGGCCACACGGATATTGGAACCGGTTCCGATTTCGTTTTCCGGTGCAAGGCATCCAAACCGGGTCTCAACTTCCTGAATGAGACCCCGATCCCGTGTGAAATGGGAAAAGGACACAAAATAGGGCGCCAGAAGTGTATAGAGTCCTCCAGCCGATCCAATGGTGTGAAAAATGTCAAAGACATTGGCGCCGGAAAGGTGTCCAAACAGATGGTTGGCAAAACCGTTGATCACCCGGCTGGATACCTGATTGACAAAATTGAACCATTTTTTTTCAGCGTCATCGAATGGCCCGGTCTCAAGCGGCTCATGATTCAGCATGTCCGGGTTGTCGTGGATCAGGTTCCGCGTTTCCCGCCGGATCATGTCCACCAGATTTTGGGGAAGGCTGGTTTCGATCCGGGACGGTTTCCGGTAATTCCAGTAATAATAAATCCGGGAGATGATCCCGGGTTCGTTGTCAGAATTATGGCTAAGGGATCTGTCCAGAAAGCGCATCAGAATATCCCGGTGGGCATACCGTTCCAGATTGAATTTGCTCCGGTAAAACTGGTAGGCGATACCATAGAGATTATGGGCCAGGGTCAACGGGGTTGAGTGCTGTCCGACAACGCGGCACCCCCCATTTGACAGGGCCTGTAACGCCGATCCGGGATCCGGGGAACAAAACACCTCCGTATGCGTTCTGCTGATGTTCAGCCCGCTGTGATCATCCGATCCCCCGGTCAGATGCTTGATCCAGGGTGTGCCCCCAACCGGCGCCAGACCATGCCGGTCTGCCATATGGTCCATTGTCTGGGGTGTCAGGCTGGAGAGAACCGCCCGAATGCACCGGCTTTGAAGTTCATCCCGTGCCCCGTTGATTTCAAAATGGCTGAACAGAAGCAGCAGCTTTTCAAAATGGGCCAGGGTCAGCTTGTCATTGACGCTGTACAGGGGATGGGCCAGGACATGAAAAATGTGTTCCTGACGGAGATAGGCCACCAGATCGAAAATGTTTTCCCGCACTTTCTGGATATCGGCATGATGGGTTTCCGTGATGCCATATGCCAGGACATGGACCTTGCACCGGTCTTCGGGAAAATAGGATGTAATTTCCTCACTGACAAAGGTGTCGGGCAAATGCGCAATTTCCAATGCCCCGGAAATGGTGTTGTGATCGGTGATGGTAACCAGATTCATGCCTTTTTTTCTGGCAATGTCATACAACTGCAACGGCTCTGTAAAGCTCTCCGGGCATCCGATTTTCTGAAGCACCCATTGTGAGGCGCGTTTGGAAAACCGGGAGTGGACATGAAGATCGATTTTAATGCCCGGGGAGTGGGTGGATTCATTTTCCATGGTGATGGTCCTTTATTTTGGAATGGCTGAAGGCTAAAGGCTAAAGGTGCTGCAACCCGCATTCAGGCCGTTCAGCCGTCGGGCGGTCGGACAGCTCCGCGGTAGAGACAAGGCATGCCTTGTCTCTACAGACGGAAATCTCTGATTGTGACCGTTCAAAATATATTATTCCGCCAGCCAGAATCGGCTGGTTTCAACGGCTTCCAATAATCGGGTGATGTCCCCGGGATAGATGTTGCCGATGGTTCCGATCCGGAATGTGTCCCGGTCCGTCACCTTGCCGGGATAAATGACAAACCCCCTGTTTTTGAGAAGGTCATAAAATTGATTGAACGAAAACGCCGGATGATCCGGATAGTGAAATGCGGTGATAATTGGCGACTGGCAGGCCTCACCCAAAAATGATCGAAACCCCAGACGCCGCATGCCATGCAACAACTGTTTTTGATTGCAGAAATAACGTTTGCTTCTGGAGCTCACCCCGCCCTCGTCTTTCAGTTCTGCAAGTGCCTGGGCAAAGGCCCTCACCACATGTGTCGGAGATGTAAACCGCCATTTTCCGTCCTGTTTTTCCATCGTTTCCCATTGATCATACAAATCCAGACTCACGGATCGGGCGCATCCCCTGATTTGTTCCATCCTGGTGCGTTTTGCCACCACAAAGGAAAACCCGGGCACCCCCTGAATACATTTGTTGGCGCTGCTGATCAGAAAATCGGCCTGAATTTCGCCCATATCCATGCGGATTCCCCCAAAACTGCTCATGGCATCCACGATATAGACCTTGTCAAATGCCTTGACCGTTTCACCGATGGCCGATACCGGATTCAGCATGCCGGTTGTCGTTTCACAATGAACCACGGCCACGTGGGTAATTTCACCGTCATTTTTTAAAATTTCCACCAGTCTGTCGATATCCGGGGCTTCGGTTTCATCGCTTTCATATATCCGGACCGGAATTCGGGCGGTTTCGGCAATCCGGACCATCCGATGACCATAAGCGCCGTTTGCCAATACCAGAAGCTTGCCATTTTCCGGAATGGCCGATGTAATCACGGATTCCACACAAAAGGCGCCGCTTCCCTGCATCAGTACCGATGTATAACCGGCGTCAACCGTTGCAATGGATACGAGATCTTTTCTGATCTGCTGAACAATCCGGTTGTAGTCCGTGTCCCAGGCGCACCAGTCCTGCATCATGACCTGTTTGACAGTGCGGGTTGTGCTGACTGGCCCCGGGGTCAGAAGCAGATAGGGGATTGGCGGATATTCTTCGGTTTTCATTTTTTGCCTCCAGACGGGGATATTGATATAGCTTTTCAGATAAGGATTTTGGGAAGGCAGCAGGGAGGGGATAGGCCTTTAGCGGCTGGCGCCTTGAAAAACCCTCGGCCATCCCCGACCGATAACGCACCCAAAATCTTTATCTGGAAAGCTATATGTAAATGGTGTGCATGAACGGAAGACATGACGGACGCAGATATCCAGGGAAAAGAAGATGAGGTGATGGAGGGGATCACCATATCTGTTGACATCTGCGTCCGTTGTCCGGGTCATCGATATAGACTTTCAGAAAATTAATTTCGCAAGGCAGCAGGGAGGGAATAGGCCTTTTTTCGGCCATTCCCGACCGATAACGCAGCGAAATTAATTTTCTGAATGTCTATTGAAACACCCTGCAGGGGTTTCGCCATGTGCCAATCGCTTGTCGATATCCCTGATAATGGGCAAACACGACCAGATGCCATCTGCCACATAATGCGCCCCGGCTTCCCGCATGGTATTTTCAATGGCCTGCAGGCGACGGGCGAGTTCCACTTTATCCAGCCGTTCTATTTGATCCGGTGTCAACCCCAGACAATTGCCGGATTGTGTCACACCGACTGTCCACATGCCGGCATTCAACCCTTCCTGAATATCACTGACGGTATCACCAATTTTGACCATGGCTTCGAGAGGATAAACCTGCAACGCTATGGCATTTTGATAACACATATAGGGATGGGGGCGTCCGGCGGGAACATCCGAAGAGCAAACCACTGCATCCGGGGCATATCCCTGTTTTTGGGCTACCGGCAACATTGCCGCCATCATGGGACGGGTATAGCCCGTTGTCGAGCCGATCCGGATGCCGTTATTTCGGAGTTCATAAATGAATTCCAGAAGACCCGGTATGGGTTCGGCATGGCTGGTAATCTGGGCCACCATCAGGGGTTCGGCTTCTGCATAGAGTTCCGCCACGTCGTTTTCTCCCGGTTCCCAGCCATATTTGTCAATCCATCTGGCTTTGACCGATGGCAGTCCGCACATTCCCCGGATATGGTCCTTTTTCATCAGTCCCATGAACTGTCTGGTTTCTGCAGCGGATACGGAAATACCAAATCGGTTGAAGGCTTCAATGAACACGGAAACCGGCCCCATACAGCCATAGTCGATGGCGGTTCCCGCCCAGTCCAGAACAACACCCTGGATTTTTCCGGTATAGACTGATTTTCGAATGCATGTTGACATGATGTTTTCCCGTTACGGTAAATGGTTATGAATGATTCCGGGAGTGCTGCCCCCATAGATGAAAATGAAATGAATCGGATTAAATCCGGCATCGATATAGCTTTTAAGATAATGATNNTTTTGGGAAGGCAGCAGGGAGGGGATAGGCCTTTAGCGGCTGGCGCCTTGAAAAACCCTCGGCCATCCCCGACCGTAACGCACCCAAAATCTTTATCTTGAAAGCGATAACATCTGTTTTGGGTATTGCTTATAGACGTCAACTGTTCAGGTATTGTTAGGCGGGTATTAATTTTTTGTGAAAGGTGACCCACATGTCTGAAGGCTGAAGGTGCGGCGACCAGCATTCAGGCAAAGCGCCCGTCGGGTGGCTTCTCATTATGCAATACTCATGTCGGGGCTATGTGCCAATTTGGCTCACTGGAGTGTCAAAATGAAATTTTGACATAAAGCGTCAAACCTTGAATATCTATTTGGTCAAGTAGGCCATGATCATCGTTCCGGCCACTTCCTTATATTTCCTTCTTCCAGCGGGGTAGAGACGCAATGCATTGCGTCTCTACAGGGTGAGGGTCGATACAAACATGGCCGGAACGATGATCATGGCCTGACCAAAGCTGTTTAAAAATTAATGGTTTTCTCATATTCCCCTAACATCGATATGAAAAAATGATCGTATTATGACGGAAAATTTGAAACCGTATCATCCATCCGGGAAAACAAGATGAAAACGTTATTATTGATTATTCTGCTGGCTGTGGTGTGGATCGGGCTGGTTTGGTTCTTGAAGCGATGGGTTTCTTCGGGCAAACGAACCGAAACCGACCTGCTGGTTGAGGCTTTCAAACGTTTGCAGTCAATTTCTGTCAGGAAACAGAGCCGGTCCCAAACGGGAGACGCGTCCTGTTCCACCAAACAGAAACAATGATCGAAGAATACGAAGGAGAATCATGAACAACCGGAAGAATATTGCGCTGGTCGCACATGACAATCGAAAAAAAGACCTCATCGAATGGGCGGAATGGAATTTCGACATTTTGTTCAGACACCAGATGACCTGTACTGGCACGACTGGCAACCTGATCGAAAAAGCGTTTCTGTGCAAACTTGCGGAAAGGAATTGTGATCAAAAGCCGTCGATTCAAAAATTGCGATCCGGACCGCTTGGCGGGGATCAGCAACTTGGCGCGCTGATTACAGAAGGAAAAATCGACATCGCCATTTTCTTTTGGGATCCGATGCAACCGCATCCACATGATGTTGATGTCAAGGCATTGCTGCGAATCGCTGTGCTGTACAATATTCCCATTGCCTGCAACCGGTCCACCGCGGATTTTATCATTTCATCTCCGTTGATGGATGAAACCTGTCCCACAATTATCAGTGATTACAGAGACTATCTGAACAGGAAGATTCCATGATCGACCTGTATTACAGGAGAAAAAAACATGCTGAAAACACCCAAGGAAATCAAGCGCGATATTTTGGCCAAGTTTCGGTCGGTACTGGATAAATACGACACAATACCACCGAAATGGCTTCTGAATGAGTACTGGCGACTCCTGACAGGCCAGGAAAAAGACCATTTTAACCAGGCGGTATCCGATCTGATTGAAAAAGGGCTGATCGAAAAAGTAAACGGCCGCATCCCCACCATTCGAATAACGGATAAAGGGGCAAACCTGATTGGCTGAATCGGTATTGAGAAGACGCCTGACCGCCCGACGGCTGCTTTGCCTGAATGCCGCACCTTCAGCCTTCAGTCTTCAGCCTTATTCAACATGTGGCAAAGACCTCTCTACCCCCGACAAATGTTTTGAGTACCCGGGGGAAACCGTCGGCTCCATTGACCAGCGTCATGTCGGCATCTTTTCCGGCTGAAAGACATTCGGTATGATTTTCGATTCCGACAGCACACGCCGGGTTCAGGCTGACCATGTTGATGGCCTCATGAAGAGGAAGTATGCCAAGCCGTTCCAGGGTAAAGGCGGCATGCAGCAAGGTCATGGGCGCGTAATCGGAACACAGGATATCGCCGTGCCCCGGGACGGAAAACTCCTGGTCATCGCCAACGGCGCCTACGGCCACCGCATGGTGAAAATCGCCCAGCGCGCCGGAATTCCGGTTTCCGTCTACGCATGCGGCGAGACCGACTCAAGGAAAAGAGTTTTGTCATCTATCCGGGAAAGGTCACGGACCAGGACACGTTTCGCATCGGCAACATCGGCGATATCCATCCCGCGGATGTGACCCGCCTGCTGGAAGCCGTGGAATCTTCCATGTACTGGAAAAAATCTGTTGAACCTTTGACTGTTTGATTAAACTGATCAGCCCATGCAGATGCCACAACGCATCAGTGTTGCCCAGCACCCGTATCCTCAACGTCTTGACGGAGTGGCGGGACCGGGATCAAACAACCCTGCAATCATATTTCAGAAATTTGGGATCATCCGACATGACCGGCAATCCATTTACAAGTGACTGTGCAATGATCATCCGGTCAAACGGGTCCCTGTGATGCAGTGGCAGTTGTCCCAACAGCATGGCCTCGGCACCTGAAAAACTCATGATTTCAACACCTGTTTTTTCAGCCACCTCAATGGGATTGAAGTCAATATTGATTTTACCGATGGAATGCTTGATCATGAGTTCCGCGATGCTCATGGCGCTCAGGAAAATTTCATTTTTTCATTTGATTGAGACTCCAGTTCGTAGCGCCTTTTTTCATCAAGCTTTTCAGGGCAGGACAACATCCATAAGAAAATATGAGTGTCAATCAAAATTTTCACTGGCAGTCTCCATAGAACATGGCATTGATTTGCGCATCTTCATCCAGAAAGTCATCTGGAATTCGAATCTGTCCCGCCAGCAAACCGAGCTTGCGCTTTCCCCTGGATTTGTGCGGCACCAGGACGACAAGCGGTAAGTTGTTCTTTGCAATAATCACCTCTTCGCCTTGATAGGCCATATCAATCAATTTCGACAGGTTTGTTTTTGCTTCGGATACGTTGACAATCATGGCGAACTCCTCACTACCAATAACGGAATGAACCAGCCATATCTATTCAGACCAGGCAAGTCAACTTTTAATCTGGTCGAATTCCAATAATATTGCAAGTATCGAATTCTCTCCGCCCCCTCTCACAAAGATCAACTGGATTCTGCACCAGCCATCCGGGTGTTGTTTTTATTTTGGTGAAACAACGTCGAAAAAGGAGTGTACACCGCCATATTGATCCGGGGAATCCGGAATGATACCGACATGGGTGAGCAGGGTTTTTTCACCCCACAGTTCGGTAAAAACGTGCAGAATCAGCGCTGGCGGCTCCAGGATGAACGCGGCCGGAGACTCCTCTTGCAAGTCCAGCACCAGTTGCATGCCGATTCCGGGGCAGACCGTTGCGATCGTGCCGGCAAAACGACGGCACACGGCCCGATGAATGTGCCCGCACATGAGTCTTTCAACTTGCGGGTGTTTTGCGATGATGGCAGCAAGTTCTTCCCTTCCGGCAAAGACGTCCTTGTCCATGTGGCCGATGCCTGATGCAAACGGCGGGTGGTGCATGAATATGGCCGTGGGCGCAGCCGGTTTTCGGGAAAGAACCGCATCCAGCCAAGAGCGGCGCCCTGGATTCAGTCCGCCGCCATGCTCTCCGGCAATGACCGTATCAATGCCCACCAGCCGCAGGGGAAAGTGCTCAACGGCGTAACAGACAGCCCTTTTTCCATCCGGCTCCATGAAACCATTCAGATAGGCATGCTCGGGGAAAACCGCGCGGAGATGCTCTTTGTGGTCATGGTTACCCGGAACCATGAAAAATGCGGGTTCCAGCGATTCGAGGATTTTCCTCAGCACCTGATACGATTCCAAGGCGCCGTCATCCGCCATGTCTCCGGTTATCAGTACCACGTCCGGCAGCGGCCGCAGGTGGTTGATGTGCCGGACGGCACATTTCAGGGAAGCAGCCGTGTCAGCCACATTATATGCCAACGCGCCTTGCGGCTTGAGGTGAAAATCGGAAATCTGGGCGATCAGCATGGGCCTCATGCGTCCAGTCTCAACAGGGCGTCTGGATCGATTGAAACTTCCACCTGCTGCCCCTTTTGAAAAGAGTGGATTCCCTTCGTCTCTATCGTGAGATAGTCATCGCCTGAGCCGTCAAGGATCAGCCGTGTTCGATCCCCCATGAAAAACGAGGCAACGACAGCGGCACGCAGATGCCCTTGACCGGGTTCGGCAAGGACGGCGTGCTCCGGCCTGAAAAACAGCTCCAATTGGACGTTTTCTCCGGTTTGAACGGCATAAGACTCCGGAAGCGGAATACTGCCTCCGGGCAGCACCAGCCGCCCCCGCAGGAGGCGACCTTTCAGCCGGTTGATCGTGCCGATAAACTCGGCAACGAATCGGGTCCTGGGCTCAAAATAGATCTCCCGCGGAGCCCCCTCCTGCACCACGCGGGCAATGTTCATCACGACGATCCGATCCCCCAGCGCCATCGCCTCGGACTGGTCATGGGTGACGTAGATGGCGGTAATGCCCAGAGACCGCAGGAGTACATCGATTTCCACCCGCAGCAGATCTCTGAGTTTGGCATCGAGCGCCGTCAGGGGCTCGTCCAGAAGCAGCACCCTGGGCCGGGCGGCGAGCGCGCGTGCCAGCGCCACTCTTTGTTTCTGGCCTCCCGAGAGTTGATCGATGCGGCGGTTCCGGAGCTCGCCGATCTTCATCATATCCAGCATCTCAGATACCCGGCGGGCTCGCTTGTCAGACTTGATGCCGCGAACCTTCAGTCCGTAGGCGATATTTTCCGCAACCGTCATATTGGGAAACAGCGCGTAGTTCTGGAAGACCATCCCCACGTTGCGTTTCTCGATCGGGACATGGGTCACATCTTCATCGCCGAAAAAAACTTTCCCGCCGGAATCCGGAGACTCCAGCCCGGCAATGATCCGCAGGAGGGTGGTTTTTCCGCATCCGGAGGGTCCCAGAATCACGACCGTTTCGCCCGACCGCACCTCCAGGTTAAAAGACAGGAGGGCGCACGTTCCGTCCAAAAAAGTCTTGGCGCAGTTCACCAGCCTCAAGGAGGTTCCCGACATCGTCCGCCTTGCCTCTTTGTTATCCGGGAAGGCCGGAGCCGCAATGGCCGGCTTCATCACAGATCCCCCTGTAGGGGTCAGAAAATGATCGGGCTTTTCCATGACGAATTTCCTTTTATGGGGTTTGGCCACCCACTGCATGGCCATGAGGAGGGGAATAATCATCAAAAAGAAAACGATCGTATAGGCGGAGCCGATTTCCAGCCGCATGGACGCATAGCTGTCGGCAAGGCCCACCGGCAACGTCTTGGTCAGGGGCGTGTGCAGCATCCATGTCAGGTTGAATTCGCCGATGGACAGGGTAAATACCATCAGGGACCCGGCCAGGATCCCGGGCATGGCATTGGGTATGACGATCTGGAAGAATCGCCGCCAAAATCCCGCGCCCAGGCTGGCGGCGCCTTCTTCAAATTCTCTCAGGTTGACGGCGTTCATGACGGCGACTGCCGAACGCACCATGAACGGCAACGTGAAAATGACGTGACCCACCCAGATGAAGGCCCAACTTTTACGAAATCCGGTGAATCCGCCGTAATTGATGATGAGCGCCAGTGCAATGGCCAGCCCCGGAACAGCCAAAGGGGTCACCAGGAGTTCTTCGAACAGGCGCGTCCAGCGATTCTGTTTCTTAACCATGGCGTAGGCGGCCGGCACACCTAAGACGAGCGTGGCGGCAAGGCAGGCCAAGGCGATCAGAATGGACAGGAAAATCGTGTCCCGGTAGAGATTCCAGACCTGGCCGAACCAGCGCAGCGTCAGCCCGCTCTTGACACCGACCATGAAGTTCTCGGTCAAACCGGCCAGCACCGACTGCACCACCGGCACGATCAGAAATGCACAGACCAGAAGCGTAAATGTAAGCTGCGTATAAAACAGGATGGATCGAGGCGGCTTCATTATCAACCCGCGGCGGCGATCGTATCGCCGGCTGCGGCCCGGGCCACCGAAAGTGCGATCCAGGTAATCAGCCCCAACACGATGGACAGGGCTGCCGCCATGCTGATATTGGCCATCAATGTAAACTCCGTATATATCACGATGGGGAAAACATCAATGTTCGTCGCCAGCGTAAATGCGGTACCGAAGGCTCCCATGGACGTGGCAAAGCAGATGGCTCCCGCGGATATCAAGCCGGGAAGCAGGGCCGGGATCAGAACGTCTTTTACCACACGCCAGGGGGAGGCGCCGAGGGAGCGGGCGGCCTCCTCAAGGTTTCTGTCCATTTTTTCCGCGGAGGCCATAAGCGTTGTAATCGTTCTGGGGATTGAAAAATACAGATAGCCTAAAAACAGGCCGGTCATGGAATAGGCCAGAACAAGTTTTTCGCCGGAAACCCATTGGGTGATATCACCGATTAGCCCCTGGCGCCCCACCAGGAGGATGATCATGAAGCCGACCACAACCCCCGGAAACGCCAGCGGGAACGTCAGCAGGGACACCAGCAGGCGCTTTCCCCGGAAATCATTCCGGGTAAGGAAGACGCCGGCGATGCCGGAAATGATGAGCGTGAGGATCGTTACCCCAACCGACAAAAGGATGGTGTAAACCAGAGACTCCAGATATCTGGGGGTTATGATCGCCGCCAGGTAGATTTTGACTCCGGCAGGCCCCAGGGCCGATGTCACCGCAAGGCGCGCTAGCGGCAGGAGGAAAAAAGCCATAAACACGGCGATGGCCGGGATGAACATTGCCAGGAGCCGGCCGTTGTTTCGCTGCCGCACGTTTCTTTCCTTAATTCACGAAACAAATGAATAACAGGTCGGCCGTCCTGCTGAAATCGCGCGGGGCCATGTGCTAACGGACCTCGTTCAGATACCGGTCGCGGAATTTTTCCTGAACGTCGGCCATTTTCTTCCAATCCACCGTTTTGGCGCGGGCGTATTCGGATTCGGGCAGGAATTTTGCCGTCAACTCCGGCGTCATGGCGGTCGGCCGAACCGGGCGCAAAAACGCATTCGCCCAGACAGCCTGGCCTTTATCCGACAGCGTGAAATTGAGCGCCTTCTTGCCGTTTGCCGACTGGGGGCCGCCCTTTACCAGGGACATGACATAGGGGGCCATCAGCGTGCCCTCGGCGGGAATGACAAACTCCACATTCGCCTTGTCCTTGTATTTGCCGCGATAGGCATTGAAGTCATAGTCGAAAAGAATGGGGATTTCCCCGGAAAGCACCCGTGCATAAGACGTCTGCTTCGGGACAATGGGATCGTTTTTCTTCAGCTCCTTGAAATACCGGATGGCCGGATCAAAATTGTCCAGGCTTCCGCCCAGGGCGATATTGATGGCAACGGCGCCTGAATACCCGACAGCAGCGGAGCTCGGATCCAGATAACCCACCATGCCTTTATATTCGGGCTTGAGAAGATCCTTCCAGGACTTCGGGACCGGCTTTCCGCCCAATGCGTCCTTGTTCACAAACAGCCCCAGGGTTCCGGAATGGATGGTGAACCAATAGCCGTCGGGATCTTTCAGGCCGGCCGGAATCTGATCCCAAAGGGCCGGTTTATAAGCTTCAACGACACCGGCGTCTTTGGCCAGAATGCCGAATGTCACCCCGAAATAGGCAATATCGGCAACCGGATTGTTTTTCTCGGCAATGAGCTGTGACAGGGTCTGGCCGGAATTTTTGTTATCAAACGGAATGTCAATCCCGAGGTTCTCTTTGATGGCATTCAGTTGGCCGGCCCAGTCCGCCCATTCGGGGGGGCAGTTGTAGCAGGTGGCGGTTTCGCCGGCTAAACTCATGGAAGAAAAGCCGAGAATGAGGGCGGCGATTAAAAATGAGAACGCCTGCAAATGCTTTTTCATGATGGTCTCCTATCGGTTATGGACTCCGGCTGTCGCCGGAGCAACGATCAACACAGTCTTAAATCTTTTTTGCGCCCACGACCATGCCGTTGTTCTCGTAAAGCTCCAGCACGGCCGCATCATTAAAGCTGCTGCTTTCCTCATGCTGTGTGGCACGCCACCACTTTGCCTTCAACAGGTTCTCCCTGGCATCCACATGGTTGGACTCCGAAACGCTCACCATGGGCGTCTTCCATGCAATCGCCTGATGGCTGATGGTAAAGACAGAATACCGCATGGGGTGGGAGTTCAAGGCAGGCGCAATAAAATACGTCACGCCGTCCACTTCTTTGTAATTGAGCCCGATATGCCGGTGGCCGCTGATGGCAACCGGCGCGGCATTCGCATGCTTTGACAGGATTGCCCTGGCATCTGCGGCATTATCCAGGCCGAACCACTGCTTGGGTCCGCCGGCCTGTTCATCGGCGGACCAACTGACGAAATTATGGTGCATGAATATCAGGTTCAGTTCATTGGCATGCTCCGTCAACTGGTGGTCCAGCCATTTTAGCTGGTCCTCGGGCAGCGCGGCGCCCCATTTGACGGGTTCCAGCGGCAGACAGGCGTCCAGCGCGATGAGCCGCAGGCCCGGCTTTATCTGAAGGGAATAATACCGCTTGCCGGAATCACCGTAACCATGACCGTTGAAAAATTTCACAAACTCCTCGATGGTCATGTAGGTGAAACCCTCCCTGCGGTTTTTGGGATCGGCCGGTACATAATCGTGATTGCCGGAAAGGACATAATAGGGCGCGGTGAGCTGATCCAGGTATTTCTTTATCTCCCGGGCGTTTTCCACTTCGCCGTCCTGAAGCAAATCGCCGGTGACCATGACAAAGGCCAGGTCCTTTTCTGCGTTCAGGTCCGCGACCGTCCTTTCAACACATTTGCTGCTGATGGCGCTCATTTTCATGGCGTTTTTGCCCTTGATGTCAATGTGGGCATCGCTGACCACGGCAAACCGGACCGGATCAAAAGGCGTACCGGTCGGCAAGGCAAAGACCCTTGTCCCGAAATTCAGGTTCATGGCAGCGCCAAGCAAGGACATGCCTCCCAGCTTAATAAAATCTCGTCTTGAAAAATCCATCGGGTTCATTTTTCCTCCTTATCTGATGATAAACAGTGGATATGGGCTTCATTGCCGCATCCGGATTCCGAGTTTCTCAAGAATCGCGGCAAGGTTCTCCGCCGATTCACCGGTGTTATCGAAATACCGGCTGCGCAGTTCACAGATCAACAGCCCCTCATAGTCATGGATAAACTCGGCAAAAAGCACATCAAACGGGACGGCCCCCCAGCCGACCGGCATATGGGCGTCCCCCTTGCCAAAGGGGATCTGGTGGGTCTGGGTTTTTTCCGTGTAATAAACCGATCGGCCGAAATTGTCATGGACGTGGCAATGGGCAATGAAGGGCGCTGCCGCCCGCACCTCCTCTGCCGCATCCAGATGGTAGTACCGCGCCGACAAGTGAAGATGGCCGAAATCCAGGGTCATCCGGACGTTGCTCCGGTTGATCCGCTGGATCTGTTTTGCCAGCTTTTTGGGTATCTCGGCATAGCAATACGGGGAATGATGCCGGTAAGGGCGTGCGTTCTCCATGGCAATGATCACCTCCGGAAAGCAGTCGGCGGCTTCCTGGAGAACTTTTGCCTCATGATCGCGCAATTCCTGTTTTTCATGAGACGTGAAGGAGAGCGGCCCCCGGATTCCAAACTCCTCTTCCACCAGATACCGTCCGGGATGGTACACCATGCACTTGGCGCCGATCTCGGATGAAAATTCCAGGGAAGCGTGCAGCACGTCCCGGTGCAGCTCCGGATAACTCCGGTCCATCAGATTCAGCGGATTGGGCGCATGGGTGCTGTAACAAAACGGGAAATCTGCCAGGATTGTTTTAATCTCCGATGTCCTGCGGCGATCGAGACCGCCGTTTTTAACCGCATCCAGGCCATGGATCGATATTTCCGAGGCTGTCAGGCCGAATTCCTCAAAAGCTGAAAGATCCCGCTGCAATGCCTTCAGACTGCCGTCCACCCTAATTTCGTTGATGTTGCTGCCGATGTTCAGCATGTGGCGAACACCTCCCTGCCTGCGACAAACGTCTTTAGTACCCGCGGAAGGCCATCGGAATGGTCCACGATCACCATGTCGGCCTCTTTTCCCGCCTCCAGTGATCCGGTATGATCCGCAATCCCGACGGCGGCAGCCGGATTCAGGCTGACCATTTTTGCCGCCTCGTGAAGGGGGAGGATGCCGTGCCGTTCCAGGGCAAACACGGCGTGAATCAGGGTCATGGGGGAGTAATCGGAGCACAGGATGTCCCCATACCCCCTGCGGATCGCCTCCCGGGCATCCAGGTTGCTGGACGAGGACTGTCCCCGCACCACGTTGGGCGAGCCGAGACAGACGCGGATGCCCAGATCATGCGCGGTCTGCACCGCTTCCATGTTGATGGGGAATTCCGTCATGCCGATATCCATTTCCTTCAGCCAGTGGATTTTCTCACGGGAGTCATCGTCATGGGATGCGACGGCAATCCCGTGTTCGCGGCAAACCGCCAGCATGTGGGCGATATCCTGCGGGGCATGGCCATTTTTGGCCTGCAGTTTCCGCTCGATAATATCGTCCATCTCCCAATCGCTCTTGGCGTAAACCCGGCCGTAATAATTCTTGAAAGAAATGATATCCCGAAACTGTCCCTGGCCGGGAGAGTGGTCCATCAAGGAGAAGAGGTCGATCTGAGCGTCCCGGATCAATTCATCGAGAAACGGTACGGCCCCGTGGTCGGTGATCTCGAAGCGGGCATGAATCCTGGTGTTCACCTTCAGCTTTTCTCGGAACTTGTTGACCTCCCGGATGATCTCCGCCGCCGTGTTGTTGTTTCGAAGCCCGACCTCCAGTTCGGCAAAGGAGAGCGAGTGAAACATGGTGGTGATGCCGCAGGAGGCGATCTTCTTGTCCAGTTCAAAGACGGCGATGTCCACCGGGAAAAACGTGTTGGGCCTGGGCTCGATCCCCTTTTCGATGGCATCGGAATGCATGTCCACAAAACCGGGAAACAGGTAATTCCCGCCGGCGTCAACCTCTCTGGCCCCCTGAACGAATCCTTCACCAATTTTGACAATACGCCCGTTTTCAACCTGTACCGACGCCCCTTCCCGGACCCCTTCCGGGGTAACCGCCCGGGCGTTTGTTATCACAAAACCGTCCTGCATGAATCTTCTCCATTTTGATATTTTTGAAAGGATCGCTGCGTCTTCGACAAACCCGGAACGATCCGTATGGTTATCTGTCAGCAAACATGGTAAACTGAATCCGTCACCGACGCCAGCAGTGCGGTGTCATGGAAAATCCCGATCATGGTCGTTCCTTCCTCCCGCAATTCCTTGAGAATTTCCAGCACCACCCCGACCGAATCCCTGTCAAGCGATGCCGTCGGCTCATCGAGCAGCAGCAGGCGCGGTTTCCAGCCGACGGCGCGGGCGATATTGATCCGCTGCTGCTCGCCGCCGCTGAAGGTCGCCGGGTAGGCATCAAAGAGGTGCGAAGGGATGCGAAGTCTTTCCAGAAGTCCGATGGCCCGCTCTCGCGCCGCGTCCCGCGACACGCCGTTACGGGCCAGTATCGGCTCCATGATGACATCGAGGGCCGAAACCCTCGGGATGACCTTCAGGAACTGGGAAACGTATCCCATCTCCCTGTCGCGGATATCGATGACAGCCCGGTCCGGCAATGTGGCCAAATCAACCCTGCCGTAGGCTGCCGAGTTGTAATGGATGGCGCCGCTCGTGGACAGATAGGTGCGGTAGAGGCATTTGAGCACCGTGCTCTTGCCGGCGCCGCTGGGACCGGACAGTCCCAGGAACCCGCCCGGAGGAACGCTGAAAGAGATGTCGCTGCAGGCCGCAATCCTTTTTTCATTCAGGATATGGAGCGTGAAGGTTTTTGACAATTTATCTACGGTAATCACGAATACTCCTATAATTGAGAGGCCACAAGAAGCTGGGTGTACCGGTGCTGGGGGTCCTGCAGGATCTGGTCCGTCAGCCCCGATTCCACCACATGGCCGGATTTCATCACCATGGTCCGCTGACAGAGCAGGTTGATCACGCCCAGGTCGTGGGAAACCACCAGCATGGACAGGTTGAACTCGCTTCTTAAATTCCGGATCAGGTCCAGCACCCGGGCCTGAACGGAAAGATCCAGGCCGGTGGTGACCTCGTCCAGGAAGAGGATCAGCGGATTGTTCGAAAGGGCCTTGGCGATCTGCACCCGCTGCTGCATGCCGCCGCTGAAGTTGCAGGGGGGCTCATCCATCCGCTCCACCGGAATTTCCGTTCTCTCCAGCAGTTCGGCCGACCGCCGCCGCATTTTGCCGATATGTCGCCACCCGGCGCCCAGTAGCCGCTCGGCGATATTGCCGCCGGAGCTGATCTGCATCCTTAGGCCAAGATGCGGGTTCTGATAGACAATCCCCATCAGGGCGTTTCGGAGCTGGCGCTTCTGAAAATGGCTCAGGCCGAGCAGGTTGAAACTGTAGTCCGAACCAGTGGCAAATATCTCCGGCAAGTTTTCTAGTCCCGCCGAACGATGCATCTCCACGGCGCCTTCGCTGGCCTCCCATTCAAAGTGCAGCAGCCGCACCAGGGTGCTCTTGCCGGAGCCGCTTTCGCCGACAACGCCAAGAGCTTCATTGCGGAACAGATCAAAAGAGACGTCGTTGCAGGCCATCACCGAGCCGCAGTGGGGGCAGAGGTTGGTGTCCTGTTCCTGTC
The DNA here is from genome assembly GCA_002382065.1 of Desulfobacteraceae bacterium UBA4064. GTDB lineage: Bacteria > Desulfobacterota > Desulfobacteria > Desulfobacterales > Desulfatirhabdiaceae > UBA4064. The sequence continues at coordinate 4,851 of DFZE01000077.1, read as the reverse complement.
CGGTGGCATCCCGGCAGCGCGAACACCCCTGCCCGAACCGCTTTGAAAGATTCCGTATCCGTATCAGTGGTTCCATGCCAGACTCCTCTTGTCGCAATAGCCGGAATCCGAACAGAAATAGCTACGCCCGCCCCCTGCATTGTCAATGACCTCATCCAGATAGGTATCGGTGGCGCCGCACCGGGCGCAGGCCTTGCCGGAGAAATTCTCGGTCCTGAATTTGTGGTCCTCGAACTCGAGCGGCTCGACCGACGTATGGGGGGGAATCGCGTAAATCCGTTTTTCCCGCCCCGCCCCGAAGAGAAAGAGCGTGTCGGCCATGTGGAGCTTTGGCACGTCCCAGCGGGGAATCGGGCTGGGGTCCGTGATGTAACGGCCGTTGACCGTAACCGGGTAGCGGTAGCTGATGGTGATCTCGCCGTATTTGACGATATCCTCATACAGAAAAAGCCACATCCGGCTGTAGTCCGCCTCGGCGTGCATCCGGCGGGTCTCCATTTCAGAGGGTTCCACCTCCCGCAGGGCTTCCGGGTACGGGACCTGGAGGACCAGGATCTGCCGGTCTGTCATGGGCTCCTCCGGAATCCGGTGACGGGTCTGGATGAGGGTCGCGGCCCGGGTGTCGGTGGTGATGGCCACATCGGCAACCGCGGCCACGAATTTTTTGATGTTGACCGCATTGACGCTGCCGTCGCACCCCTGGTCAATCACCTTGAAAATGTCATCCGGTTTCACCAGGGAAAGGGTGATCTGAAGGCCGCCGGTTCCCCAGCCACGGGCAATCGGCATTTCCCGAGAGCCGTAGGGGACCTGGTAACCCGGTATGGCAACCGCTTTGAGGATGCTGCGGCGGATCTCCTTCTTGGCCCCTTCGTCCATAAATCCGAAGGGGTACCCGGCGGCCGGCGCGCCGTCACTACCCGGTTCATTCTCATTCTGCAGCCATTCACGCATCAGCATCGGCTTTCTCCTGTTGTTTTCCGGTGCGGGCCAGTTCCTGGGCTTTTCTCAGCCGGTCCAGATCGGATAGGAAATCCACATAGTGGGGCAGTTTCCAGTGGTTGCAGAACCCCATCGCCTCGATGCCGTCGATGTGGTAAAGGACGAACTCCGGATCCTCGGCCGGACAATTGGGTTTCTCGGTCCGGGTGCATCGATCCAGTATGGCCATGGATATCGCCTTTATCTCGTTCTGTCCGAAGCAGAGTCCGTAGCCCAGGCTGAACCGCGGCATGCCGTCGTTTCCCTTCATGCGGGCCAGCACTTCGGCTTCCGTCACCTTGACTTCACCCGCGACGTACGGCTCGCCGGTTGACGGATGCGGCACCGTGAGCGGCAGGTATCCGATGCGAAGCTCCCCCAGGGTCGGGTGGATGTCGCCATAGCCGCGCATGCTGGAATAGGCCAGCGCCAGCATGCCGCCGGTCTCTCCGCGCGCCAGGGCCTGAAGCTTGGCGCTGCGGGAGGCCGGGAATGTGAGCGGCTGACGGGTGATGTCAAATGCCCTCTCCTGCGGGTGCGCTTCAGGCAGGGTCTCTTCCAGCAGCCCTTCCCGGCGCAGGATGCGGATCACCTTGGGGAAGGTGTCCGGAATCTCGGCTTCTTCGGGAAGGCTGCTGAATATCCGTTCCCGAAAAGCGCTTCGCCGGGCCGCGTCATCCT
>DFZE01000077.1:0-3072 GCA_002382065.1 Desulfobacteraceae bacterium UBA4064 | reverse complement strand
GCATAGAGCGAGCCTTCCCCCATCACGCGATCCACTGCCAGATAGAGCTGCTCCCGGATCTGATCCGTCCCAAGCGGCGGGGAGGCTCCTTTTGTCCGCGCATGGGCAAAGAGCTGACAGGCTCTTTCAATCGCTTCATTACCGCCTTTAACCGCAACATAACCCATTTTCAGTTTACTCCGATTCGCGATGAGCGGGGAATACAGGCAATGTGCCCGCTCTGGTCAAGAAATATGGCATCAATGCCAAGGGGGAATTCGCTATTCACCTGTCTCAGCAGTTGCAATTCACTCGGATCGAGTCCCGTGATTCGCATCGAGACCGTGCCGTTGACCCCGGGGCCGGACAGGACAACCCCCGTTGCTTGGCTCAGTTCTTCTACCAGATAGAGGATGGTCGCCCCGGTATCCGGGTACTCCAGGCTGCCCCGCTTGAAACCTGCCAGTTTGCCGCAGGTGGTTCCATTTCGAACGATAATGTAATCCGCATTCTCGGGATGTGCCGTCCTGCTGGCGGTGTGACGGGCCAGAGCCGCTTCCAGGGCCGGATCACCGATCACGGAAAGCGTCACTTCGTTGTCCAGCAGACATCCCAGAACCGCGAATACTGCGGGTTCATCTTCATGAGGATCGGGCAGGGAAAGCACGTTTCCGGGATGGCTCACTCCCTGAAGGATCACCCGGAAGATCATATGATTACGGATCGTCTGGTTTATCGGCATGATCAGACTCCCGGCATTAGATCAAAATTGACCTTTGTGGCGGCAATCAGGGCAGCGTCTTCCGACAGCCGTATTTCTTGTTTCAATTCTTCCTGTTGAAGACAAGCCAGCAGACGATCCTGGATTTCGCTTTGCCCGGGACAGCGCAGTACCGCATCGGCAGCGGCCCGGGCCAGTGCCCGGCGGGGAGCTTCTCCCGAAACCATGCCAAACCCCTCGCATCCGGAAAAAATGATCCGTGCCTCCGTCACCAGGACTTCTCCCAAATAAAAATCGGTTTCAAAACTATCGGTTGCGGTCATCATGATCATCCCGGTTTGGGGCGGACACGTGACCGTCATGTCCACATCGGCGAATAATGCCAGCAGATGTTCCACCTTCTCGTCATCCATGGTGTTGATCAGAACCGTCAAATCGGCATGGGTCATTTGATTTTACCTATCTGTGAAAATACATTCAGTATTGAGATGTGAGGGATGAGAAACAACCAAACCGTCTGACCGCTTTGCTGTTAGCGGTGTCGGAACTGGTATCAATATCGGGATCAAATGGTTTCTGATCAGCTCAGCAAATCGGCTGCCCTTCCCGCCAGACTTTTCGAATCACCGGAAGATCATCAATCCATGTTACCCGGATCAGATCCGCCCGTTTCCCGACGGCAATTTCGCCCCGATCATCCAGCCCCGTCATATCGGCAACATTGGCGGAAATCATGGCCACGGTTTTCGGCAGGGGAATCGATAACACATCCGACAAATAAAAGGCAGAATGGAGCAGGCTGGCCGGCACATAATCCGATGAGAGCCCATCAAGAAGCTCCTGCTTCGCCAGTTCCCCTGCGGAAATGTTGCCTGAATGTGATCCGCCACGGACCACATTGGGTGCGCCCATGACGATACGCATGCCATGATTGCGGGCGGCCTTGGCAGCTATAAGGGTTGTGGGAAATTCCGAAATGGCAATCCCGTCCGCCGCCGCAGATAAAGCATCAATTGCCGTCGTATCATCATGACTGGCCAGGGGGATTTTCCGATCTCTGGCAAACTGAACGGCAATCACCCGGTTTCTTTTTCCGTAGATCCGTTGCATATCCAGGCAGCCCAGTCTGATCCGTTCCGCTTCCGGGTCAGTCCATTTCTTGTCCCGATGATAGAGACGCCATTTTTCCAGATCGGTCCATTGCCGCTGTCCTGGTGTATGATCCATGACCGAGATCAGGTTGACCAGCGGATGCACCCCATAAGTGGATAGATGGCTTTCCATCTGTTTGTCCGCCACGTCGCAGCGCAGATGAAGCCGGTGATCCGCCTTGAACAGATTCAGCGCCTGTCCCCTGACAATTGCGGCAATCGATTCTTTCAGAATTCGACTGTCAAGACCGCCTTCACGCAGGCCGCCTATCGCAATGGCATCAAAAACCGTGGTAATACCGGCGCCAGCAATCTGAACATCGTGGGCCAGGGCAGATGCCAGCATGGATGGCCATAACACACCCGGTCTCGGCAGAATATTTTTTTCCAGATTATCGGTATGAATCTCGATCAAGCCCGGAAGCAGCAGGTCGTCCTGGAGATCGATGGTCTTTACACCGGATGATCGCATATCATCAATTTCCAGAATGCGTCCGTTTTTCACTACAAGGCTGCCACGGACAACATCATTCCGGGTGACAATACGGGCATTGGTAAACAGAGTTTCCATGGTGATCAGATCAATATTTTGCGGAGTCGTGAAGACAGGATGTCGATCAGGCTGACAGCGACCACCACCACGATAATGATGGCCGAGGCCCGATCATATTGAAAGGCCCGGAAGGATTCGTAAAAAATGAAGCCGACGCCACCCGCACCGACAATCCCCAGAACGGTTGCCGAGCGGACATTGGTTTCAAACCGGTAAAGCGTCAAACTGGCCCAGAGGGGCAGAACCTGCGGAATGACGCCATAGATGATCTCATGCAGATAACCGCCGCCGCTGGAGCGGATGCCTTCAACCGGCCGCATGTCTATGGCCTCCACCGCTTCGGAAAACAGCTTGCTGATGATTCCGAGATTGTGAATGAACAGGGCCATGACACCGGCCATGGGACCCAAGCCGACAGAAGCGACAAAGAGGATGGCAAAAACCAGTTCGTTGATGGCCCGTGCCGCATCCATGAGTCGGCGCGATATCAGCACCACCCAATAGGGCGCAATATTGTTGGAGGACAGCAGGGCGAACACCATACCGAACAGGACCGATAAAAAAGTTCCCCAAACCGCCATGTAAACGGTTTCCAGCATCTTTTCGATATACAGGAGGATATCGCTGAAATCCGGTTTCATGAAATCTTTCAGAAATATCAGCATATT
>DFZE01000105.1:9860-10921 GCA_002382065.1 Desulfobacteraceae bacterium UBA4064 | reverse complement strand
AGGATGACCATCAACAGGATAAATGTGCTCAACGAGCCGCATATGACATCCAGCATGGACAGATTGAAGATGTTGATATCCCGGTTGCGGGGTTTCATGAGGGCTTTTCGTTGTACAGGCGGTTGATGAGATATCTCAGGGTGTAGTGGCCGGCCTGATTGACGCTGGTCTCCTCCTGCTTTTGAACCACATGCAGCAGAAATACCAGAATGGCGCTCAGGCACAGGGCCACTAGTGTGGTATCAAAGGCCACACCCAGGGAGGCGGTGATGGTTTTGAGATCCGGTTTGGCCGGATCAACCCGGTAGATGGCGTCTGAAATGCCGACGACGGTACCGATAAACCCGGTTGTGGGAATGGCCCAGGTGATATATCGCAACATGGAATACCGCAAATCCACTCGGTGGGAAATCAGTTCCAGGCTGGAATTCAGGACACTGACGGTTTGGTCAACAGATCGGCTGGCCTGAAACTGCAGAATGCAGAAATCGATCAGATAGGGCAAAAATCCGTTTTCATTGTCATAATCCGACCGGACACTGCGCCGGATCGGCCCCAGGTCCCGGGACAGCAGCACTACGGTATCATCTTCGGGCAGATAGTGCCGGCCAAGAAATGCCTGTTTCCGCCTGGCCGTATGCCACCGGACAAAAATTTCTCCCAGGCCCAGAAAAAAAAAGGAGGTGTTCCATGTTCTGGATGGTAAACGGATAGACAAAAAGGGTTGTCCGGGTATCCAGAAACATGCCGCCAACAGGATGTGTCCGCGTTTCTACAGCGGCCGGATTGAGGTGTCCGGATGGGTCATTGGCCACACTCCCGGCATGGCATGCTTTTCTGTTTGATGCCACCGCAATCGCACCGAACGAGCTGGGCATTGTCCGGCCAGGGTTTGGGGCGTAGGGGATCAGACGCAGGCGGTTGAAATTCATGGTTTGACCAGGATGGATGCTTCAGACGGATAGACGCCAGCAGTTCCTTGACCGGAATGCAAACGTTGCCAAACTGCACGATATCGGACGGTGACAGAAATTCCTGGGTAATGCGGCGGGCCTTTCCAT
>DFZE01000105.1:935-9816 GCA_002382065.1 Desulfobacteraceae bacterium UBA4064 | reverse complement strand
ATGTCACACTGGCGGGACCTGCCAATGGTGAATTTATGTTCTTGCATGGATGCCTCAACTGCCCTTGTTGAATGATGGATCGGGAGGGAATATGCGGAAAAAGTACTGGCGGGTATTGGTCCTTGATATTTGGGTGTTTTTGATAGCACCGGACCTGAAGGCTGTCAAAGGGATTTCATCCGGTCTTTGGGCCAACTGCATTTGTAATTTGTAATTTTGTTGATTGTGGTTTATTAAGCCCATCTGAAAAGCGATAGAAGCTGTTGTTTTTTTTCTGAAGTTGTAATATTTATATCAATTTATAAAATCAGAAACGGCTTGGACAATCCGATTACCCGATCAAATCGGTCAGGTATTCAGAATTGAATGGCAATATGGCAGAATCAAATCAATCCGGATCAATTCCCATGCACACGGAAATCAAGCAGATCATTATCGCCAGCGACCACGCGGCCGTTGAACTGAAGGAATTTGTCAAAACCATCCTGACGGAAAAAGGAATTCAGGTCGAAGATGTCGGCCCGTTTTCGGATCAATCCGTTGATTATCCGGCTTTTGGTGCAAAAGTTGCCCAGGCCGTATCGACCGGCATGTATTCTTATGGTATTCTGATGTGTGGCACCGGCCAGGGAATGAGCATGGTGGCCAACAAATATCGGCATGTCCGCGCCGCATTGTGCAACGATCTGTTTTCCGCCATCATGAGCCGGCGGCATAACAACAGCAATATCCTGGTGATGGGCGGACGGATTGTCGGAAAAGGGCTTGCCACCGAAATTGTCAATGCCTGGGTTCATACACCCTATGAGGGCGGGCGGCATCAAACGCGTATCGGCCAGTTTGATGACCTCGGCGCATGTTCCTGAGGCAATATCGCAAAATAAGATCATGATCATAAATTGACATTTGTCGTTAACAGATGCCTGATTCACATTCTCATATACACAAGGAACGGTTTTGGACTCGCAATTTATCGAAGAGACAGACCCGGAGATCGCCCGGGCAATTCAGCATGAAATGGATCGGCAGCAGTCCACACTGGAACTGATTGCCTCGGAAAATATCACCAGCCGGGCGGTTATGGCTGCCCAGGGCAGCATGTTAACCAACAAGTATGCAGAAGGGTATCCCGGAAAACGATACTATGGCGGATGTGAATATGTCGATGTGGCAGAGACACTGGCCATTGAGCGGGCCAGACAATTGTTTCAGGCCGGCTATGCCAATGTTCAGGCGCACTCCGGTTCCCAGGCCAACATGGCGGTTTTGTTTGCATTTCTGAATCCGGGCGACACCATTCTCAGCATGAACCTGTCGCATGGGGGACATTTGACCCATGGAAGCCCGGTCAGTTTTTCCGGCAGGTATTACCGCATTGTTCATTATGGTGTTCATTCAGAAACCGGCTTGATCGATTATGATCAGGTGGCTGATCTGGCAAAAGCCCATCGCCCCCAACTGATCATTGCCGGCGCCAGTGCGTATGCGCGGATCATCGATTTTGAGCAGTTTGCCCGGATTGCCCGCTCTGTCGATGCCCGTCTCATGGTCGATATGGCCCATATTGCGGGACTGGTTGCTGCCGGCGTTCATCCCTCTCCGGTTCCACATGCCGATATTGTCACATCGACCACCCATAAAACCCTGCGGGGTCCGCGCGGCGGACTGATTGTGTCGCAGACGGATTGTGGTGACAAACTGAACCGCCAGATATTTCCGGGCATTCAGGGCGGCCCCCTGATGCATGTCATTGCGGCCAAGGCGGTGGCATTCAAGGAAGCGTTGACGGATGAATTCAAAGTCTATCAGCGGCAGGTTGTTAAAAATGCCCATGCCTTTGCCGGTTATTTGATGGAATCCGGTGTTCGGCTCATTTCAAATGGAACGGACAACCATATGATGCTGGCCGATCTGACCGGTCTGAATATCACGGGAAAAGGTGCAGAGGATGTATTGGGCCGTTCCGGCATGACCGTCAACAAGAACGCCATACCCTTTGAAACCCGGAGTCCCCAGGTGACCAGCGGTATTCGAATCGGAACCCCTGCCGTCACATCCCGGGGCATGAAAGAACCGGAAATGGCGACAATTGCGCAAATGATGGTGTCTATCCTGAAAAATCCGACAGACGAAACCCGGATTGCAAAGACCCGACAACAGATTCGTGATCTGTGTGACGCGTTTCCGATTTGCCGGTAATCACCTCACAGACACAAAGGGGCAAAGGGACAGAGGCACACAGATAAATGAAAAGAGTTGAAATTTCACCGTTGATCATTATTTTGGACATGCTATGCCCATGTGTCCATATGTCTCATCCCCTCTTGAAAGAAAACCCATGAAATGCCCGACTGACCGGCCTTCATGGGAAGCATATTTTATGGATATCGCCTGTCTGGTGGCCAGAAGGTCAACCTGCACCCGGCGGTCTGTCGGAGCGGTTATTGTCAAGGATCGCCGGATTTTGACCACCGGCTACAATGGCGCACCGGCCGGACTGCCGCATTGCACCGATATCGGATGTCTGCGGGAAAAACTGAATGTCGCATCCGGCGAACGGCATGAACTGTGCCGGGGGATTCATGCGGAACAGAACGCCATCATTCAGGCTGCGCTTCATGGGGTATCCATTCGGGGCGGCATCCTTTTCTGCACCAATCATCCCTGCTCCATCTGTTCAAAAATGCTGGTCAATGCCGGTATCGCGCAGATTTATTATGGCGAAGGGTATCCGGACGAGCTCTCCATGAGCATCCTGAAAGACTCGGAAATCCGGTTGATTCATTTCCCGTTTGCGCATGAGGGAAAAACGGTATGAAATGCCCGTTTTGCGGTCAGATGGAAAACCGGGTGACAGACTCCCGAATCTGGAAAGAAGGCGAAGGCATTCGACGCAGAAGGGAATGTATTCATTGCGGCAAGCGATTCACAACCTTTGAATACATTGAAGCCGTACCCCTGATGATTGTCAAAAAAGACGGCAGACGGGAGCCATACAGCCGGGATAAAGTGCGCCAGGGAATCCTGAATGCCTGTGAAAAGCGAAACATCAGCATGGATGTGATCGATGATTTTCTGGATGCACTGGAGCGGGACATTCGGGGTACGGGCAAAAAGGAAGTTTCGACATCCCATATTGGCGAAACCATCATGGCCAGACTGCATGATCTGGATGATATCGCCTATGTCCGGTTTGCCTCGGTGTATCGGGAGTTCAAGGATGTGAACGATTTTGTTGAAGAACTGAAAATTATTTTGTCCAATCAGCATAACGGGAGCCCAATCCGGTGATCGTCCAGGAAACGCTGATGAAACGGGCCCTGGCCCTGGCCCGGCTGGGTGCCGGGTATACATCTCCCAACCCAATGGTCGGCGCTGTGGCGGTCAACAACGGGATCATCGTGGGAGAAGGGTATCATCAGGCGTATGGCGATCACCATGCCGAGGTCAATGCATTGAACCAGGCCGGGGAAAAGGCGGTTGGTGGCACACTGTATGTGACCCTGGAACCCTGTAACCACACCGGCAGAACACCGCCCTGTACCCAAAAAATTCTGGATTCGGGCATTTCCCAGGTCATCATGGCCATGTCGGATCCCAATCCGGATGTTGCAGGGGGTGGGGCAGCGTATTTGATATCCCGGGGTGTTGCGGTCATCAACGGGGTCTGTGAAACAGAAGCCAGAGAGTTGAATGAGGCATTCATTACCCATAAAATTACCGGAAGACCCTTTGTAACCCTCAAGGTTGCCGCAACCCTGGATGGCCGTATTGCCACACGGACCCGGGATGCCCGATGGGTCAGCGGACCGGAATCCAGACACCGGGTTCATGAACTTCGCCATGAAGTGGATGCCATTCTGGTGGGGTCCGGAACCGTTCATGCGGATGATCCGGAGTTGACGGCCCGAATTCCGTCTTCACCCGATGGCAGGTCGGCCAAGGATCCGGTTCGAATCATTCTGGATACCCGCTTGTCCATATCGGATTCGGCCCGGGTTCTGCACCTGAATTCTTCTGCGGAAACCCTGATTGTTGTTGGAAAGGGCATTTTCAACAGTCGCAGGCCCCCGGTCGAAAAGCCGGGTGTCCGGTTCCTGGAGGCGGAAACAGCGGATAACCGCATCGATCTGCCCGGACTGATGCAGCAACTGGGGGCGATGGGAATTGGCAGTGTGCTGATAGAGGGCGGTAGCCAGGTGGCTGGCTCGGCGCTTCGGGCCGGCATTGTGGATAAAATTATTTTTTTCTATGCCCCCAAACTGACTGGCGGAGATGACGGCGTTCCCATCTGCGCGGGAAAAGGACCCGAGCGAATGGCGGATTGCATTCATCTGAAAAAACTGTCGATGGATCGCACCGGAGACGATATCATGGTTATCGGATACACAAAATAACCCATGTTTACTGGAATCATCGAGGGAATGGGTGCTCTGGCATCGATTCAGACAACCGGAGAAGGCAGGCGCCTCACAATTCATTCGGATTTTGATCTTCAGGAAACCCGTATCGGTGACAGCGTTGCCGTAAATGGCGTTTGTCTGACCGTGACAGGCATTGGCCCAAAGCGGTTTTTGGCCGATGTCTCGCCCGAAACCCTGGCCCGGTCAACATTCATGAAAGCCAGAATCGGTGACCGCGTCAATCTGGAACGGGCCCTGCGTCTGTCTGACCGGCTGGGCGGACATCTGGTCTCCGGCCATATCGACGGGGTTGGCGCCGTGCATCGAAAAACAAAAAAAGGCAATGCCTGGATTGTTTCGATCAACATACCCGAATCATTGTCCCGATATATCATTCAAAAAGGCTCGGTTGCCGTGGATGGTGTCAGTCTGACGGTGAATCAGATGACCGCGACCCATTTTGAAGTCAGCATCATTCCGCATACCGCCGGATTGACAACCGTTGGCATCAAGTCTCCGGGAGATGCCGTGAATATCGAAACCGACATGATCGGAAAATATGTCGAGCGATTCCTCCTGCCATATGGCCATAAACCGGGTTCAGGGGCATCGTCGGTGGACATGTCGCTTCTGGCCCGATCCGGATTTTTATGAGTGTGTCGTATATATCCGTTATATCCTTTTTAATCCAATTGTATGAAATTGGACCATTATTGCAATACCACAGGGAGTTGTAGAAACCGAATGGCAAAACTGACGATTGAACAGGCGATAGATGACATCAGGGCCGGAAAAATGGTCATACTGGTTGATGATGAAGATCGGGAAAATGAAGGCGATCTGACCATCGCCGCTGAAAAAGTAACGCCGGAAATTATCAATTTTATGGCAAAATTTGGTAGAGGTCTGATTTGTCTGTCCATGACCGGCGAAAAAATTGACAGTCTGGAATTGCCCATGATGGTGAAGGACAACCGGTCCCCGTTCAACACCGGTTTTACGGTATCCATAGAGGCCAGCAAGGGTGTCACAACCGGTATATCGGCTGCGGACCGGGCCATAACTATTCTGACCGCGATTGCCGATGATTCCAAACCGGGCGATCTGGTGAGCCCGGGCCATATTTTCCCCCTGCGCGCCCGAAAAGGCGGGGTCACGGTCCGGACCGGCCAGACGGAAGGATCGGTTGATCTGGCCAGACTTGCCGGATTGAAGCCTGCGGGTGTCATCTGTGAAATCATGGATGACGATGGTACCATGGCCCGAATGCCGTCTTTGGAGAAATTCAGTGAAATACATGGCATTGGCATCTGCACCATAGCCGATCTGATCGAATACCGCATGCGGACCGAATCGTTTGTTCATCGGGCCGTTGAAACCACGATTCCCACAACGTATGCCGGTGAATTCCGGACGGTTGTCTATAAAAATGATATCGATGATCTGCTGCATGTCGCCCTGATCAAGGGCGACATCATGCCGGATCAGCCGGTCCTGGTTCGCGTTCACTCCGAATGCATGACCGGCGATGTGTTTGGCTCCATGCGGTGCGACTGCGGGGATCAACTGCACCGGGCCATGGAAATCATCAATCGCGAAGGCCGGGGTATCATTTTGTATATCCGTCAGGAAGGCCGGGGTATCGGCCTGATCAACAAACTCAAGGCTTATGTCCTGCAGGACCAGGGACTGGATACCGTGGATGCCAATATTGAACTGGGGTTTCAGCCGGATATGCGCAATTATGGTATCGGCGCTCAGGTGCTGGTGGATTTGGGCGTTCGAAAAATGCGTCTGCTGACCAACAATCCCAAAAAAATGATTGGCCTACAGGGATACGGACTCAGTGTTGTCGAACAGATTCCGATTGAAATCGCGCCCAATGAATTCAACCGGTGCTATCTGGAATGCAAACAGAATCGCATGGGCCATATGCTTCATATCGACAATCGGCCGTAACTGAATACATCAGACGGAAGGATCAAGACTGAAGGCTGAAGGGAGAAGCATAATTTAATGGTGTCAGACTTCAATTTTTTGACTTCGACCTTCAGCCTTTGAGCCTTCACCCTTTAATTTTGGAGGAACCCATATGCCAAACCTGATTGAAGCCAACCTGCTTGCCGAGGGCAAAAAATTTGCCATCATTGCCAGCCGGTTCAATGATTTTATTACCGATCGGCTGGTTGGCGGCGCAGTGGATGCGCTCAACCGGTCCGGTGCACTGGATCAGAATATTGATATTGTCAAGGTTCCGGGGGCCTTTGAAATTCCCCTGGTTGCAAAAAAAATAGCGGCCAAAAAAAAATATGACGCCATCATTTGTCTGGGTGCGGTCATCCGGGGCTCTACGCCCCATTTTGAATATGTAAGCGCCGAAGCGTCCAAGGGAATCGCCATGGTGGGTCTGGAATATGGCATTCCGGTCATTTTTGGAATTCTGACCACAGACACCATCGAGCAGGCCATCGAACGCGCCGGAACAAAAGCGGGCAACAAGGGATGGAGTTCTGCCATTTCGGCCATTGAAATGGCCAATCTGATGGACGTCATCGATCGGGATTAAGATATGGGAAATCGGCGAAAGTCCAGGGAGATGGCAATCCAGGCGCTTTACTATATGGATTCGGCAAACAGTTTTTCCGAGCGCAGTTTGATTCTGTTTTGCCAGAATTTCAATACTCCGGAATCGGTATTGCCATTTTTATTGAAACTCGTTCGCGGCGTTGTGGAAGCACGAAATGATATCGATGCCCTTATCGAACGGTTTTCCAGCAACTGGAAGGTTCCCCGAATGACCTGTGTGGATCGAAATGTTCTGCGAATTGCCGTATTTGAGATGTGCTGCTGCGATGATATTCCGGTCAAGGTTTCCATCAATGAAGCCATTGATCTGGGGAAAAAATATGGCAGCGATGAATCGGGCGCATTTGTGAATGGTATTCTGGACAGTATTCGAATCGCCATGGATCAGTATCCGATACATATCGATATCTCCCGGGAATCCTGGGAACGGATCAACCGAATTTCCCTGCCGGATTTGTGGGAGTCAACCATACTGCCTCCGGCGCCGGTTTATCAGTCTTATCGCAATGGGCCAATGACTGAAAATGATGGTTTTGAAAATGACATCATGTCCTGGACGGATGAATCGGAACCCGGAGAGGATGCGGCAGGCAGGCCCAAAAGGCGGACGATCGTGAAATCCTCTGCAGACAAACGGATGAAGCGATAATGCCGGCCTTTTTAATTGGACTATGAAATCGAATGACGTATAGTGTCAAGGAGAACTGACGTGATCATCAAATCGCTGGTTGTTGGGCCGATAATGGCCAATTGTTTTATACTGGGCTGTGAGAAAACGCATAAAGCAGTGGTGATCGATCCCGGAGCCGAATCTGGCAAAATTCTGATGGCCCTGGCAAACCTGAAGCTGACCGTTGAATATATCATCAATACCCACGGTCATTTTGATCATGTTGGCGCCAATAAAAAAATGAAAGAAGTTACAGGCGCCAAACTGCTGATTCATAAACTGGATGAACCCATGCTCTCCATGCTGTCCAACACAGCCGCAGCATTCGGTCTTTCGGCGGAAAACTCGCCACCGGCGGACCAGACCATCGAGGATGGTGATACCATTCAATTTGGCGATATTATCCTGACCGTGATTCACACCCCCGGACATACGCCTGGCGGCATATCACTTTTCTGTGATGACAGTGTTTTTGTCGGTGATACCCTTTTTGAAGGATCCATTGGCCGAACCGATTTCCCCGGAGGAGACTACGGCACACTGATTTCCAGCATTCAGAAAAAACTGTTTCCGCTGGGAGATCATGTTACCGTGTACTGCGGGCACGGATCGGAAACAACCATTGGAAAAGAAAAACGTTTCAATCCGTTTGCAGGACTCAGATAGTATGGACTATAGACTTTCAGAAAATTAATTNNAATTATTTTTCTGAAAGTCTATAAAACCAGGAGGCTATGGCAACCACCAACTTTTGACCATATAGAGGAAAAAACCATATGAGCAAACCGACTCCAAAAAAGAAAACATCGCCCAAGAAAAAAGAAACCGGAAAAAAATCAACACCCGCAAAAAATCATATGGATGAAAGCATGTCTGACGGTGTGTCTCCAGCAGCGCCTGTAGAAAAGCCAGTTGTCGACAAAATTACGGATACGCCGGTAGAGAAAAAGCCCATCACCCGGGCGGAACTGATTTCAAGGCGATTTGACAGTCAGTATGTCGCACAGCCGGTTACGGTTGCCGCCACAAAACCGGACATTCCCGATGCGCCGCCGTTTATTTCATCAACGACCGATGAAGAATATCAGCGCATAAAGGCCGTGTTGTTCAGACAGTTTGATTTCAAGGAAGCTGCGGCTGCATTTGAGAAGGCTGAGATAGAACGGCTGGCGGCCGAAAAGGCCGAGGCAGAACGTCTGGAGGCGGAGCGGATTGCCGCCGA
>DFZE01000105.1:0-891 GCA_002382065.1 Desulfobacteraceae bacterium UBA4064 | reverse complement strand
TGGAGGCGGAACGGATTGCCGCAGAAAAAGCGCGAATTGAAAAAGCCAAAGCAGAGCTCGAAGCCATGAAGCTGGCACAATCCAGGGGAAAAACATCCTCTGTAACCTATGAAAAACCCAAAACAAAAAAAGGTGACGATGCCATGGATAAATCAATCAAAATGATGGCCGGGGCCGTATTGGCATTATTTTTGTTACTGTGTGTCGCAAGTTTTTCCAATACGGGTAAATATTATATCAAAACCACCAGCAGCGGAATCGATATCTGGCAGGGCCGATTTTCACCAATGGGCGAAAAATTGATGCTGTCCCTTCCCGGCCTTCAGGTGCCGGAAACAATTGGGGCAACCTATTCCAAAAAAGAAATCTATCCGATTATTTTTGAATATTATCTGGAAAAAGCGGACGCACTGATCAAAACCGCCGACTATTCAACCATCGAGGCCATTCGCGCCCAAATGAACCAGGCCAGACCCTATGCCATCACCCAGTCACACAAACAGGCGGTTGATATCCGCCTGAATGGTCTGGATCAAATGCTTGAATTGTACAAGGCCGATGTCTTTGCCAGTTATGGTACCCTGGAAGGCTATCAGGCGGCCAGGGATATTCTGGTACAGGCCAGAACCATGACCCAATATGGGCAACAAACGGAAACCATCGATAAACGGTTGGCTGCCATTGAGGCGGCCATGGATCAACTGACGGCAGTTGAAAGCCAGGAACAACCTGCCAATCCGAAATGATGCCAGTATGGACAACCCATTGCAGGACTGAAACCGTAAAACGTGACAATCGGGGATTTGACCGATTATGATTTGCGGTTCTTGATTTACATGGGAATACAGTGATATCTGCCAGGTTGTGTACAGTAAACGCGCATGAATCATT
>DFZE01000110.1 GCA_002382065.1 Desulfobacteraceae bacterium UBA4064 | reverse complement strand
AAAGGGTTTCCGTTCAGGCGCTATAATAACTGATGATCAGTCATCCGATATGCCGATTTCTATTCCATCATCGGCAAACAGGAGACCCTGGCAAATGGCAGTGGTCTCCATAAACTGGACAATGTCATAGGCTCCATGAGCAGCAATCGTAGACAGTATTGCCCTGAATTCATAGCAAAAGTCACGCTGGATGTTCATGAGAACAATGGAGAACAATATATTATGCGTGGATATACAGCATCACCAGGGTGTTGTAGTTGCTGTACTGTTTCTGCTCCAGGGTTTTTATGGCATCCAGATAAGGCGTGACCGTATCGGCTTCCATCGCTGTTATCAGCACGTCAGAAAAAACCTCGGAACGGACAGACTCACGAAAAGTTTCCAGATTCAGAAACTGATAAAACGTTTTCGTGTCGCTGTCACCGGAATTCAGTTGGTCATAAAGCGATGTCAACTGTTCCAGATGCGTTACCACATGACGTCGCATATCCCGCAGCAGCACGGATTTCAGTTCATCATATTCCTCCCGTGAACGACCACCCAGACGGGTAAAATAGGGAATGAGATGATCCAGATAAACCAGAATCCCTTTTTTCAGAAATACCGCGTCCTTTATCAGGTTTTTTAAAAGATGTTCAAACGGTTCCGAGAATTCAACATGAATGGTATCGCCGCCCAGATGAACATACACGGGATAATGAACGGCCCGGGGTCCATCCATCAGCACACCATGCGTCATTCCCTGAACCGCATCATCCCATCTGCTCCAGACAATTTTTCCTTCGGTATAGCATCGGTTATCAAACCGGAAGGGCAGGGGAAGATTGATCCGTTCATCTGTTTTCAGATGTTCCCGGCCGACAATCCATTTGGGCAGGGCAATCCGCAGACCATTGCCGGAAATATCCTGCAGGATATATTCAAATCCGGCCTGATCACTCAGGCGTGAGCCAAAAAACGGCAGCCGGATCGATTCGAAATCCATCCGGATTTCTGCCCGTTTATCAGCGTAATCTGTCTTGAGCAAACTGTCTCTATCCATCACGCTCACAATACCTCCGGAGTCATCCGTCTTTTCCCTGAACCCCGCCGTTTCTATAACAGATATGAAATCATGTCAACGCTGGGCTCGGATTCGCCTCATTTTCAAACCGGCCATGAAAATGGGGAATCTGAACGGAATGATTGTTTTTCCTTCTTTTTCAGCATGGTAAAAATGCTTGCCCAAAAAATGAAGGATATCTGTAAAGGCTTGACTTTCCCACATCCCGGGCTTATCTGATAGGGTGATAGGACTGAAGAATGGCGTATGGAACTGGATCAATACGCACAACACAAATCTTGTTTCAGGAAATAACAACCATGTTAAACATATTTTCTGTGGTTGGCAGTTCCAATTCCGGAAAGACCACACTGATTGAAAAACTGATTCCCGAATTCACCCGTCGGGGTTACCGGGTCGGAACCGTCAAGCACGCCTCTCGCGGATTCGAGATGGATCAGAAAGGGAAGGACTCCTGGCGGCATCTGAAAGCCGGCGCAGATACGGTCATGATCTCATCCCCCAATCAGACGGCCATCATCAAACGCCAGTCTTCGGAAGATCTGGCCGGCTTGCTTCATTATATGAGCGATATGGATATCGTGATCATCGAAGGATTCAAAAGGGAGAAACTGCCCAAGATTGAGGTATGCCCGTCCCGGACAGGGGCGCCTGTTTGCCTCGAAGACGATGCCCTGTTTGCCCTGGTGACAGATCAGCCCATACAGACCCATGTTCCGGTGTTTGATCTGGAGGATATCGACGGCATTGCCAGCCTGATTGAACGCCTGGACTGAGATGTTGAAAATAAACCCCGGCAGACGTTTGATTCACGTTGATGACTTTCTGGCTGCCTGCATCATTTCCGGAACCGGCAAATCGGAAAACCATTCCGGAAATGGCGACTGTCTTCTGATTGACATGGCAGGCGGCTTTTTTGCAGCGTCGGATGCATCAGACCGGTGTCCTCGGGCATCCCGGATCTTTTTGAAACGACTCTGCAGAAGCGTTCGCTCTGATACGCTTGACCATCATGTCAAACCGGTTTATCCACATATTCAACATGCATGGAACGTTCAGCCCTATGTTCAGAAGACCACTTTCAGCAGTGTTTCAATTCAAAAAAAAGAAAAGGATCTTTGTCTGGGAGTCTGTCACGGCGGAGACAGCATGGTGGTGGTGTATGAACCTGAAAATGGCCGCGTGATACACCGCAGTCGCGTGGACATGAATTTTGCCGGAAGAAGCAAAACCCCGCCAGGTATCACCTGGATTCCGGCAACGCCATCATGCCGGGTGATTCTGGCAACCGATGGCCTGAATGACATTCTGGGGATCATTGAAAACAGAGAACCGGTTCCGGATATGTTGCGGCATCCGTCCTGCAGCCATGTCATTGAACGGCTTATTGGAGAAGCGCTGCAAATACGCTTCGGTAACAGCCCGCACGATGATATCGGACTGATTGTTATGTATCCGCTCAGACTGAACCCGGCCCCGTCACCGGCAATTCTGATCGGGGGCACGCTTGCATCCGAGGAAAAGCGGTTTGGTTCAGGCGGGGTCGATGATAACTGGTTTGAACTGCATTCCGGCAATCATGCCATGAATGAGCTGAATCGGGCGGGTGTTCTGGTGCTGGAATAAAAAAAGGAGATGAAACATGATTTCATCTCCTTTTTGTCATTAATCAAACTGCAAACGTGTTACATCAGGTGCCACTGGCTGCGGTGTGCATCTTGATTTCAACTTTTTCGGTAAGCCCGGCATAATATTCGCGCAGGATGTCCAGAACTTCCTCACGGCCAAAATGATCGGCAATGGGTGTTCCTTCGGAAAGACCCTTGCGCAGTGCGGTTCCGCTGAGCAGAACGCGGTCAGCCTTGCCGTGGGGGCAGGTTCTGAGGGAGGCCATGCCGTCACACTTGTAGCAGTAGAACGTCCAGTCGATTTTGAGCGGGGAGCACAGCAGTGCTTTTCCGGGTTCCGTCGGGCAGGGAATTTTGTCAAAAATGGTTTGGGCTTCAAACATGCCGTAAAAATCGCCCACGCCGGCATGGTCGCGGCCGATGATCATTCTGGAACAGCCATAGTTCTGGCGGAAGGTGGCATGAAGCAGGGCTTCACGCGGTCCGGCATAACGCATATCCAGCGGATAACCGCCCTGCACAACATTTTCCGGAACAAAATAATGTTTGACCAAAGATTCAATGCATTTTACCCGGACATCGGCCGGAATGTCGCCCGGTTTCAGATTGCCGACCAGTGAGTGGATGAACACACCGTCACAGACTTCTACAGCAATCTTGCACAGATATTCATGGGATCGATGCATGGGGTTCCGAAGCTGAAGCGCGGCAATTTCTTTCCATCCTTTTTCATCAAAAATTCTTCGGGATTCAGCCGGTCTCATATAGATGCCAGCGTATTTGGTGGGATATTCAGCCTCGCTCAGAACTTTCACCGGTCCAGCCAAATTGATCTCTTTTTGTCCCATGACCATCTGGACGCCGGGATGATCGTTTTCCGCAATCTTCCAGAAATCTTCGGCAGTTTTGGTTCCTTCACCCATGAAGGTTTTTTCGCATTCATATTTTTTGTCAGCCAAGGACATTTCATATTTTTCCGTGACCGTCATGGTGCCCATAATTTCATTTCGTTCGGGATCGAACAGCGCAATTTCTGAACCAATTGCAATGGCAGCCGCCTCATCCTTGCTGGCTGAAAGGGTTACCGGAACGGGCCAGAAGGTTCCGTCTGTCAGCAGGAAATTATCGAGAACGCCTTTCCAGTCCGCCTTGGTCATGAAGCCGGTCAGGGGGCTGAAGCCACCGATGCCGATCATGATCAGGTCGCCTTTTTCACGCGGGGACAGTGAAAGTTTTTTCAGCCCCTGTGCTTTTTTCTTTTCAGCTTCCAGTGCAGCTCCTTCGAGCAGACAGCAGGTCAATCCTTTTCCGCCATGAGGTGGGATTAACTGTGACATGTGCGTTATTCTCCTTTTAATCGGGTTGTTGTTTTCGATTCAGTCATCAGCCAGACATCCATAGACTACAAGATAAAGATTTTGGATATGTTATCGGTCGGAGATGTATGCGGAAAATGCTCCCCCTTCCCGGTTGCCATACCAAAATCACTATCTTGAAGTCTATAAAGATAAAGGTTAACATTTTTAATGAGGTTTGTTGGTGATGTCAAGAAAAATCGATTTTCGTTGGCCGGTCAATAGCCAACAGATCTCCTTGAACCGGACATTTAATTTTGTTGGAATGATGGCATGGGCTTGTCATATGTTCAAATCATACCAATATTTCTAAAAATAAAACTTCAATGAATAAAGGGGGGAACTATCATGGATGACAATCACTCAGATACCGGCGTAACCTGTCGAACCGACTCGGCATCGCTTTTGACATACCGGAAACGGCTTTCCGGAATCGCGGAAGGCATCATCAACAATTGCCAGGAAAGTGACTGCTATACCCATATCGATTATGATCCAATTCCATCAGAAGGTTATGTTACTGAAATTATTGAAAAAATGAGGGAAATTCTGTTCCCGGGTTATTTCAGCCGGGGCAAGATCGATCCCATGAATCTGAAATACTCAATGGGTCAAACCATCTCGGCATTGTATGACATGCTGTCCGAGCAGATCACCCACAGCATTCGTCACGACTGCCTGCGCTACAATCAGCCGTGCAGCGATTGCGGAGATCGGGGACACAAGACCGCGCTGGCGCTTCTGGAATCCATTCCGGCAATACGACGCATTCTGGCCACGGATGTCCGGGCCGCATTTGAGGGTGATCCGGCGGCCAAAAGCCATGATGAAATCATTTTCAGCTATCCGGGCATCTATGCCATCAGTGTGTATCGGATTGCCCACCGCCTGTTTGAGCTGGGCATCCCGCTTTTGCCCCGCGTCATGACCGAACATGCCCACAGCACCACGGGCATTGACATTCATCCGGGTGCAAGCATCGGCGAACAATTTGTTATCGATCATGGCACCGGAGTTGTGATCGGAGAAACCACGATTATCGGTAATAATGTTCGAATTTACCAGGGGGTTACCCTTGGTGCACTGTCACTTCCAAAAGGCGCCGGAGAAAAACTTCGGGGTAAAAAACGCCATCCGACCATTGAAGACGATGTGATCATTTACTCCGGAGCCACCATTCTGGGTGGTGATACCGTTATCGGACAGCGAAGCATCATTGGAGGAAATGTCTGGATTACCGAATCGGTTCCGGCGGATACAACCGTAATCATTGAAATGCCACGGCTGATTTACAAGCGGCCGGTTGACTGAGCAGGAAAACGGGATACGGAAGACGGAAGGCTGATGGCTGAAGGTTGAGTGGGAGGATGAAGTGAATCGCCCGCGCCATACATGCTGAACGTCTGGAATGCAGTCGGCTGTTTTCCGCATTCATAACGCATCATTCAAAAGATAGGGGGATATCATGTCTGTTCACCCATCAATCGAAACCACCATCGGCCGAACACCCCTGGTTCGTCTGAACAAACTGACAAAAGGGTTGCCGGTTGACATTCTGGCCAAGCTGGAATTTTTCAACCCGCTGGGCAGTGTCAAGGACCGGATTGGTCAGGCAATGATTGCGGCGGCTGAAACCAGTGGCACACTGAAACCGGGGGTTCGTATCGTCGAGCCGACCAGCGGAAATACCGGCATTGCACTGGCCTTTATCTGTGCGGTAAAAGACTATCCCCTTTCCCTGACCATGCCGGAAACCATGAGTGTGGAACGACAAAAACTGTTGAAGCATCTGGGTGCAGACCTGATTCTGACACCCGGGTCCCAGGGCATGAAAGGGGCGATCCGGGCCGCAGAAGAAATGGTTTTAAACGACAACCGGTTCATCATGCTGAATCAGTTCGCCAATCCGGCCAATCCGGAGATTCACCGCCAGACAACCGGCGTGGAAATCTGGGAAGATACAGCCGGTCGGGTGGATATTCTGGTTGCAGGTGTGGGCACAGGGGGAACCATCACCGGCATTTCCCGGTGTATTCGCGCCCTGAAACCGTCCTTTAAAGCCATTGCGGTCGAGCCGGCGGAATCGCCGGTGCTGTCGGGTGGTCAGCCGGGACCACACCGGATTCAGGGCATTGGTGCGGGATTTGTTCCCGCGGTTCTGGACCGGGCAGTGGTCGACGACATCATACCGGTAACCGGAGATCAGGCCATGGACACGGCCCGGCAACTGGCCAAAAAAGAAGGAATTCTCTGCGGCATTTCCTCTGGAGCTGCCGTCTTTGCCGCCATCCAGTCGGCCGGGCGGATTGAAAACATTGGCAAAACCATTGTGGTGATACTGCCCAGCACGGGCGAGCGGTATCTGAGCACGGGTCTGTTTTTACTCTGAAAAGCGATATCTGGCCTGATGCAGAATTTTCAAACAGGCTCTCATATCTGTGACCTGGCGGAAAACATGGCAATTTTTTCAAAATTTTTCATCAGGTCACGTGTGCAAAATGGCTGATTGACCTCATTTTCCATATACAATTCCATGTCTTTGCACTGGGACCGAACGCGTGCCAGAATGGCGATCCGATCCTGATCCGTAAGCGTGCCTTTTTCAGCCAGGTGCAAATTGAGGGCGGCATACCACGCATTGATAAGGGTTACGGCATAAATGGGGCCAAACCATTTTGGTTTGTCAGAAAGATCAGCCATTGTTTCTCCTCACATTTTCAATTATCAAAAATCCATCAAATCGTTCGCCAGTATGTTTAAATGGGGTTCGATTCCTCGAACACAGGCAGCACTTCATATCCAATATGCTTTATGGCGCTTGAATTATCAATCAAAAAGAAATTTGAAAAATTGACTTTTGCAGTTAAAAATTGTCCTTTTGTAATGATCCTTACAAAAGGCATCATCTACCCGCGATGACCCGATCAAAATACCAGCAATTGAACTTGATATTTTATAGCTTTCAAGATAAAGATTTTGGGTGCGTATCGGTCGGGATTGCCGGGGGTTTTTCAAGGCGTAAGCCGCCAAAGGCCTGTCCCCTCCCTGCCGCCTTCCCAAAATCATTATCTTAAAAGCTATAGGCGAATTGATTCACAAAAGAATTGTTTGCAAGAGCGTCCGTTTGGAGTCAAAAACGGACTTTTTGTTCAGGCGCTGATCCACGGATCAGAAAAATGCCCCCTGTCTTTGGATTTTATTGAAGGTCGGTTCAGCGACAATGGTATCTTTTTTCCCACCTCTTCTCATCAAACAAGGAGATGTCCATATGGATTTTGCGCTATCTGTCGATCATGAGATTCTGCGGGATTCTGTTCGAAAATTTGCCGAAAAGGAAATCCAGCCGGTTGCCCGGGAGCTGGACAAAAAAGAGGAGTTTTCTTATGAAACCATGCAGAAAATGGCTGAACTCGGCCTGTTTGGTGTCTTTGTTTCGGAAAAATATGGCGGACAGGAAATGGATTACCTGTCCTATATTATAGCTACGGAAGAAATTGCCCGGGTTGACGGTTCCCATGCCGCAACCGTTGCAGCAGAAAATTCTTTGGGAATCGGGCCCATTTATTATTTTGGAAACGAAGCCCAGAAACAGAAATATTTGCCCCGGCTGTGCAGTGGCGAAGCCCTGTGGGGTTTTGGGCTGACCGAGGCCAATGCCGGGTCCGACGCCGCAAATTCCAAAACATCCGCGGTTCTGGACGGTGACGAATGGGTCATCAACGGCAGCAAGATTTTTATTACCAACGCATCCACAAAAATCAGCGCGGGTGTCACGGTACTGTGTAAAACCGGAACCCGCTCAGACGGAAAACCTGAGCTGTCCTGTATTCTGGTTGAAACCGGAACACCCGGCTACGAAGCCAGAGTCATGCATGACAAGATGATGTGGCGGGGGTCCAATACCAGCTCCCTGTTTTTTGAAGACTGTCGCGTACCCAAAGAAAATCTTCTGGGCGAAAGAGGGCATGGATTTCATCAGATGATGAAAACCCTGGATGGCGGCCGTCTGTCCATTGGCGCAATGGGGCTTGGCGGTGCTCAGGGCTGTTTTGAGATGGCCCTTCGGTATTCAAAAGAACGGGAGCAGTTTGGAAAACCCATTGGGAAGTTTCAGGTCAATGCGTTCAAACTGGCGGATATGGCATTGGAAATTGAATGCGCCAGGCTCCTGTTATATAAAGCCTGCTGGCTTCGGGATAATGATATGCCGTTTTCCAAAGAAGCCGCAATGGCCAAACTTCACTGCTCCGAGGTGATGCGCAATTGTGCCAATCATGCGGTTCAGCTTCATGGCGGCTATGGCCTGATGCAGGAATTTGATGTCGAGCGGTTTTACAGGGATCAGAAACTGCTTGAAATCGGCGAAGGCACATCCGAGGTTCAGCGAATTGTAATTGCCAGGTATATCGGCGCATTATAGACTTTATGGACCAACTGCCAAAAGCCAATGGCTGATCGATCAATTGATTTTTTTGACTATCCGAAACAGAAGACAAAAGGAGCCATCGATGGAAGATATGACACAGAAACCCCATATTCATATGGACTATTTTGAGGATCTGACCGGGGATATCGCAGCGCCGGCTGCGATCGGTGTGGAGGAAATCGGCGCACGGATATATAATATTCGGGAAGAAAAGGGAATTTCGCTGGAGGAATTGTCAAAATTGACCGGTTTTTCAGTGGATAATCTGGCCGATATCGAGGCCAACCGGTTTCAACCCCAATTGGGTGCAATCATTCGGCTTTCCAAGGCACTGGACAGCGCGTTCGGCCGAATTGTTTCCGGTGTGGGTGACAGACTCTATGCCATTACCCGGAAAAATGAACGGAAAACCATTTCCCGTTCAACCGCATCAAAAGGGCAGAAACCGATCTATATCTACAAAAGTCTGGCTCCGGAAGTCAAGGGACGTCACATGGAAGCCCTGATGGTGCAACTGGAGGAGAACCCGGGTGCCGATATGTCGGTTCATGATGGCGAAGAATTCATTTATGTTCTGGATGGCGTGGTTTCATTGAAAATCGGCACTGACAAATTCGATCTGGAAGCCGGAGACAGCGTCTATTATCTGTCAACCACACCCCATCTGATTGCTGCCAAAACCGGAAAGGCAACCATACTGGCGGTGATGTATGAAGGCTGATGCGTTATCGCTTTTGATATAAATTCCTTTACAAAGAAATGACCTTGTTCTATAGACGAAAAAAATCAGATTGGCTCTGGGGATCGAATGATTACGGTTCGAGAAATTCACCTCCATAAATGAAAATGAACAGCGAACAGCAGAATATCGAACAAGGAACCGCAGAAGGATGAATACGGCATATAGCCATCCAGCAAGAAAGCCGAGAAACCTCAAACTTCGACATTCCTTGTTCGATATTCGTTTTTTTCTGACGATGTATTTTCACGATCGTAAATTATTTCGGGTGGTTCAACCACGTATATGAAAATCAGGCCATGATGATTGTTCAGGCCTGTTCGTAGTGACGCCGTCAGGCGTTTTTTAAAATGCCCTTACGGGCGCACTACGAACAGAGGGAAGCATTCCGGCCGAATGCTATTTTCACGCTAAACGGATGGAGGCTTGGTTCATAGTGGGAACACAGACAATTGTTGTTGCAACCCGGAACCCCGGCAAACTGAAAGAAATCCAATCGCTTTTACACAATTTTCCGGTCATATTAAAATCCCTCAATGATTTTGGCCCCATTCCGGAAGTTGAAGAAGATGGTGAAACCTTTGACGAAAATGCTTATAAAAAAGCGTCCTTCACATCCCGGATACTGGGGATTCCGGCGATTGCCGATGATTCCGGGCTGGTGGTCACAGCTCTTGAAGGAGAGCCAGGCGTTCATTCTGCGCGCTATGGGGGTGACCATCTGACGGATATGGACCGGTGCATGATTCTGCTTGAAAACATGAAACATCAATCCAACCGTCAGGCGCAATTTGAATGTGTGATCAGCATTGCCGTTCCAACCGGCGCTGCGTTGACCTATGAAGCCCGATGTGACGGACTGATTCTGGATAAACCAAAAGGCGAAAACGGGTTTGGATATGATCCGGTGTTCTATTACCCACCGCTTCAAAAAACATTTGCGGAAATGTCGCCGGATGAAAAGAATGAGATCAGCCATCGGGCAAAGGCGTTTCTGGAAGTCAAAAATGAATTTGATAAAATTCTGATCTGGATCAGTCATCAAATGCCAATCTTTGATCGCGTCACATGTCAGGAGGACAGCCATGCTTGAGGAACTGATTTTAAAAAATCGATCCTGCAGACGGTTTTATCAAAGTCGTCAGGTTGACAGGGAAACATTGATGGATCTGGTCAACCTGGGCAGACTGTGTGCATCTGCCGCCAACCGTCAGCCACTGAAATACATCATATCCTGCAACAAGGATAAAAATGCCGATATTTTTTCCTGTCTGGCATGGGCAGCCTATCTCAAAGACTGGGATGGTCCGGTTGACGGTGAACAGCCTTCTGCCTATGTCATTATCCTGGGAGATACGCAAATTGCCAATGATTTCAGTATCGATCATGGCATCGCGGCACAAAGCATTCTATTGGGTGCACGGGAAAAGGGGCTGGCCGGATGCATGCTGGCTTCGGTCAATCGGGAAAAGCTGTCCGGGTTGTTGAACATTCCGGAGTACTATAAAATATTGCTCGTCATTGCCATTGGTTCCCCCCGGGAGGAAGTGGTTATCGATCCGGTGGGATCTGATGGCAGCATTCGATACTGGCGGAACAACGCGGGTATTCATCATGTTCCCAAACGGGAACTGAAAGAAATTATTATCGGTTCGTATTCATAGGAATCATTTACACCGAATTCGGACATTTTGAATTCAACCGCTATCATGCGTATCAACAAGGGAGATTATCGATGCTCGTAAAAAACCAGGGGATTGACATCGTTCAGGAAATTGGAAAAATTTCCACGATGTACCAGGCGATGATCCTGTTCAGACAGAAAATGACCGACGACCAGCTTGAAAAAATTCAGAAAATTCACAATCAGGCCGCCATTTTAAAAATTGCCAATGCCATCGCCATGTGCAATCCGGATTCTGTTTTTGTGAACAACGGCTCGGAATCCGATCGTCAGTTCATTCGGAATCTGGCACTGGAAAAGGGTGAAGAGGCCAGACTGGCCATGCCCGATCATACCATTCATTTCGATTTGAAGGAAGAACAGGGCCGTATTATCGATCGCACCTTCTATATCGCCAATGAAGGTGAGCAGCTCAGCTCCCTGGCCAATAAAATTCTCAGGGCCGATGCACTTGTGGATATCCAGGACAAAATGATCGGCATCATGAAGGGTAAAGCCATGATTGTCGGCTTTTATATCCGGGGACCGGCCGGTTCCCCTGGCGCCAATCCCGCGCTGGAATTGACCAGTTCAGCCTATGTGGCGCACAGTGCAGAAATCCTGTACCGGAATGTGTTTGACCGGTTTGATGAAGAAGCGATTCGTCTGGGTCATTTTTATACCAATATTCACAGTGAAGGGCATAACCGTGCCGAGGATTTGCCCAATGCACGGGTGTTCATGGACCGCAGCCATTGGACAACCTACAGTTTCAACTGCACCTATGCCGGCAATACCCTGCTGTTGAAAAAGGGAAACCACCGGTTTTCCGTTGACAAGGCCGTTTATGAAAACCGGGGCCAGGAATTGTCAGAGCACATGTTTATCACCGGACTGCTGGGACCGGGTGGCCGGGAAACCTGGTTTGCGGGAGCTGCCCCCAGCGGATGCGGCAAAACCACCACGGCCATGGCCGGAGACCTGTTTGTGGGCGATGATCTGGCCCAGATGTGGATCGATGCCGATGGATCCATCCGGTCCATCAATCCCGAATGCGGTATTTTCGGCATTCTGGAAGATGTCAATCAGGAAGGTGATCCCAAGCTGATGGCGCTGCTTCGGAATCCCGGCACAGAAGTCATCTGGTCCAATGTCCTGATCGATGCCAACGGCAAACCCCACTGGGTCGGCAACGGTGAGGAACCGCCGACACGGGGAATCAATTTTCAGGGGGCATGGGAAGCCGGAAAGCTGGACAGCAAGGGAAAACCCGTTCCCATCTCACACGCCAATGCCCGATGCACCCTGTCATCATCGGCACTTGCCAATTATTCCAAAAAGGCGGAAGCCCCGGAAGGGGTGGAAACCCGCGTCATCACCTACAGTGGCCGGGATAGCGATACCATGCCACCGGTATGGGTTGCAAAAACGCCGGATCATGGTGTGGTCATCGGCGCATGTATCGTGTCCGCCGCCACGGCAACCGAAGTGGGGGCCGTCGGTGTCAAGCGCGCCCCGTGGGCCAATGCGCCGTTTATCCCCGGTTCATTGGGCGATTATATGGATGCCCAGTTCAAATTTTTTGGCAACCCCCAAATCGCACCGGACAAGCAGCCGATCATGGCCGGCCTCAATTATTTTTTGACCCATTCATCCCGTGGCGGAAACGGGAAAAAGCTCCTGGGTGAAAAACGGGATGTCAAGGTATGGATGGCCTGGCTGGACAGGCGGGCCTGGCATGAAGTCGATGCCATCGAAACCCCGATGGGATTTATTCCCCGGTATGATGATCTGAAAATGTTGTTTGAAACCATCATTCAGAAGGACTACCCCCGGGATCTCTATGACCGCCAGTTTTCGCTCTATATCGGCAATATCATTGCCCGTATCGAGATGCAGGTTGCGGCATATCAAAAAGGGACCCGTATTCCGGCCCGTCTGTTTGAAATTCTGAACGAGCAGTTGACCGGTCTGGCCAAATTGAGGCAGGATTTTGGTCCCATTGTCTTGCCCTCTCAGCTTGATGGCATCAAATAATCGATGCGCCACCTGACCATGCGGCTGGTTTCAGCCGCTCAGTTATTGAAACAAGCGATGAACCGTCGCATGCTGGTGGCCCTGTCGATGGGGTTTTCCTGTGGTCTGCCCCTTCTTTTGACCCTGTCCGTGCTTCAGGCCTGGATGAAGGAAGAAGGGGTGGATCTGACGGTCATCGGGGCCATGTCACTGGTTGGCCTGCCCTATACCCTCAAGTTTCTCTGGTCTCCGGTCATGGACCGGTTTGTTCCCCCATTTCTGGGCAGACGGCGGGGATGGCTGCTAATCACCCAGGTTCTGCTCATGCTGACCATCATCTGGCTGGGGCAGACCGACCCGGTTCTCCATCCGGTTCGTATTGCAGTCATTGCCATTCTGGTTTCCTTTTGCAGTGCATCCCAGGATATAGTCGTGGATGCGTACCGGAGAGAAGACCTGACGGATCACGAACTGGGGCTGGGGTCTTCCCTGTATGTCAATGGCTACCGCCTGGGAATGCTTCTGGCATCCGGCGGCGGACTGATTTTGGCGGACCTCATCCCGTTTTCCGCCGTTTATACAATCATGGCCTTTTGTTTGATTCCGGGCATTGTCACGACCCTGATGACATCCGAACCAATCAATATTTTCGGAACACCCGTGACACTTGCCGAGGCGGTCATCGATCCGCTTCGGGAGTATTTCAGCCGTCAGGGCGCCCTGTGGATTCTGGCATTCATCCTGATGTATAAAATCGGCGATTCCATGGCCAGCGCCATGACCATGCCGTTTTATCTGGATATGGGGTTTTCAAAGACCGAAATCGGGGCCGTGGTCAAACTCTTTGGATTCTGGGCCACACTGGCCGGCGCATTGGCCGGCGGCGTGGTGCTGCTTCGGGTTGGAATTTACAGGGGATTGTGGGTTTTTGGGGTGTTTCAGGCCATTTCAACCGCCGGATTCAGTGTGATGGCGGTGATGAGCCCCAGTGTTCTGATGCTGTCCACAGTCATTGCATTTGAAAATTTTACCGGCGGCATGGGGACATCGGCCTTTGCGGCATATATGGCCAGCATCACCAATAAAAAATTTACCGCCACCCAGTATGCCCTGCTGTCCAGTCTGATGGGTATTCCCCGCGTGATTGCCGCAGCCCCTACCGGATACATGGCCAAAGAAACCGGATGGCCCGTATTTTTTCTGGCCTGCGCCCTGATCGCCATTCCAGGCCTTTTACTCTTGACCCGACTGAATCCCGCCCATGCAGAATCCCGATAACGGTCAGGCAATATCGACTTGCAGACGGTGTGGCACCTGCTGCAGGAAAGGCGGGCCCAGCCTTCACCATGCCGACCGGTTTCTGGTGGAATCCGGCGTCATTCCACTGGCGGATTTATGGACCATCCGGGTCGGAGAACGGGTTCACGACCCGGTTACCGGTGCCGTGTATGCCACTGAACAGGAGATTGTCAAGATCACTGGCAGGGACAACCGCCGAACCTGCCTGTATTATGATGAAGCAGAAAATGCCTGTGACATTTATGAAAACCGTCCGATTGAATGCCGTCTGTTAAAATGCTGGGATACGCGGGACATCGAAAAGGAATACGCCCGTGACCGGCTTGACCGAAAAGCGGTCCTGTCATCGATTGCCGGGATGTGGGATCTGATCGGGACCCATGAAATCCGGTGTTCTGTTATCCGGTATATCGAACTGTCTCAACAGATGAAATCCGGGCCAACCGGAGAAGCCCGCCGGGACCTTCAGGAAATGATGGTCTATGATCGGGAAATCCGACAACTGACAATCGAAAAATCAGGAATCGATCCGTCTGTATTACCGTTTTTATTTGGCAGGCCCCTGACAAAACTCAAAATTGGGCTATAGGCTTCAGAACAGGGTGGATTGAAAATTGGGTGCGATCGTCTTTAAAAAAACTATCCAATATAACATGTTTTATCAGAAGTTCTGCCTTCTGGCGCTGTGTATCGGCCTGGTGCTTCTCCCTGCAATGGGCTGGGCCGGATGGACCGTGCCGCTGGAACTGCGGGATCACAAGGACAAGACTGCCAAAAATTATCCGTTGTCCGTTCTGGTGGCCGATTCCTTTCTGAAAGTGGATACATCGGTCATGATGTCGAAAGGGGAAAAGGCCGAACTGATTTACCGGGGATCGGAAAACCGCATCTATTATGTTCTGCATCATCTTCAGACCTGCATTGTCATCGATGAGCAATCAATCTCGGGTGTCTCTGACAATTTGAATCAGGTGACCCGGTTTCTGGATCAGCAACTCGGCACACAACTGTCCCGCACATCTGCGGAAAATTATCGGGTTCAGTCCCATACCGGTTCAAAAACAATCCGGCAGATGACCTGCCAGAAACGATCCGTCTGGCAGAATACCACCAAAATTCAGGAAATATGGTTCACTTCTTGGCGTGTGGCAGGTCTCAACCTGGCGGATCTGAAAGCATTGCAGCAACTCCTGCTCATGACGGATCGGATCCGCAAGAACATCACCCCGGTGCTTGCATTGGGAGAATGGGCCAATTTATCCATCAGGCACATTCTGACTCCGGACGGTTTCCCGGTTCTGGTTCAGCAGTTTAACGGATCAGCCGTGCAACTGGAAGCCATTTTGGGCAAACCCAAATCCAACGCCCTGATCTCAACGGATTTTCAGATTCCGCCGGACTATCGGAAAACAGATTTGATATCCTTTCTGTTGGAAAATGGAACTGGCAGATAGACCCATGTCAACTGGCACACAACTTCGACTGGCTGCCTTCCTGAGCATCTTTGCCGTCATTGCGCTATGGGAAATTGTCGCATCCCGGCGGCCGCTTTTGGTCTCCAAAAAAGAGCGCTGGTTCAACAATCTCGGAATCATCCTCATCGATTCCCTTGTCCTGCGGATTTTATTGCCGGCAGGCGCCGTGGGCATTGCCATGAAAGCCGCTGAGGCCAAATGGGGACTTTTCAATTATCTTTCTCTCCCGGAAACGATATCCGTTGTCCTGGCCGTGCTGATTCTGGATATGGTCATTTATTTGCAGCATCTCATGTTTCATGCCACGCCCATCCTGTGGCGGCTGCATATGGTGCATCATGCGGATATGTATCTGGACCTCACCACCGGGTTGCGTTTTCATCCCATTGAAATCATCATTTCCATGCTGATCAAAATGACCGTGATCGCCGCATTGGGGCCTCCGGTGTCTGCCGTGGTAATTTTTGAAATTCTTCTGAACGGTACGGCGATGTTCAATCACGGCAATATTCGCCTCCCATCCGCACTTGACCGCTTTTTACGATGGGTGGTGGTGACGCCGGATATGCACCGGGTTCATCACTCGGTCACAATTCGGGAAACCAACAGCAACTTTGGTTTCAACTTGCCCTGGTGGGACAGGCTGTTCGGAACATATCGGGATCAACCGGTTGCAGGCCATGAAACAATGAAACTGGGACTTTCCCAGTTCAGAAATTCACGGAATTTGATTCTGGGCAGACTGCTTCTTCTGCCGTTTACCGGTGAACCGGGACATTACAGCCTGAAGCATATTGGCGGCAATCCGGAAAAACTGCGGAAACGGCAATCCAGAATCAGAACGTCAAACCGCAACGATATCCCTGCATCCGGATCGAATCTGCCGGATGGGGTGAAAACGGAGGAAGAATGAAGAGTCTGATCTGTTATTGTTTCGGCTACACGGCAACGGACATCGAACAGGATATTACCCGTAATGGTCAATCCACGATTATGGAAAAAATTCTGTCAGAAAAGAAATCGGGGGGATGTCAATGCGCCACAAAAAACCCCAAAGGACGATGATGTTTTGCTGATGTCCGCCAGGTGGTGGACCGGGTGATGAACACAAGGGGCATTCTGGAAAACAGTCTTTTCAACCCGGGATCAAAAAAATCTCCTGACACCCCAATAGACATAAATTTTAGCAGCACCGAATTTTATCCAATTCCAAAAGAGACATATTGACAGGATGCGCGTTTCTGACAATGCGGCCATACCCGACAGTTTCTGTCAGTATTCGGGTTATCATCCTCAGCCCAAGTTTATAATGGACAACGATGGAAACCGTGTTATGGGCCATCAGCCACAACCAAACAGTGTGGTAATCGCGATGGCGCATCATGAATGCCGTTTTTTTGAACAAGAAGGAGTAAAAGCCTTTCTGCATGCAGGAAGAAAATGTATATACATCATACACCGCATAAGTATGTCGCGGAAGTTGAATCGTCATGCCTACCGGTGAGAAAAAAGCCATTCCGGTCGATATAAACAGATATGAAACCACCACCCCCTCTTTTGATTGTAATACAATGGCAAAATCGCCTTTGGCAAATCTGGCCGCCACAATTTCAAGATAGGAATTGTCAATCGAATCATCCTCATTTATCCGTTTTTTGGCAAATTCCCTAAAATTGTCAATATGTTGGAATACAACAATCCTTTCATCCGTCACGATTTCCCTGTCAGAATACGCCAGTTGATCAAGCCTGGTCTCGGTAAGAAAAACCCGGGTTTTTGATTTTGTTATCCGATAGCGGATGGATTGTAAACATGAAAGCGGTAGCAGGAGTATATACCCGGGGTTATGGATCAGTGTCGAGGGGTCACGCCGGATCTTTTGAATAAGATCAGGCAGCCCCAGTTTTTCAAGAATGGTTTTCAATGGCTCACCTGTTTGATATTTTTCCAATGCGTCTCATTGGTTTTTGCCTGACTGGGTATAAGTGTGACATCAAGTTTTTAGGCAATTTTTATTCCATGTCGCCGTGTCTGAGATTTTAATTCAAAATGGGTTTCTTCCATTTTGGCCATCCCCGACCGATAACAGTAGCTGCTCAAGAACCCGGGATGTCCGCACCGTGCCCGATGTTTTATATGACAAGGACCTGCAACTGAATTGATTTAATGAGAATTTTCCGATTGATTTTGAATTTGTTTCGAATTTCGGATTTCGATATTCGAAATTTCCCTCAACAGGGATTTTCGTTCAGACACTATATATTCCTATTTAACAGGCATACAATTCATGGACCCGATCGAAATACTTCAGCAACACCATAACCCCGATTCACCGCTTTTTAAAATTCTTCTGGTCCATGGCCAACAGGTTTCCGAAAAAGCCCTTCAGATTGCACGATCCGTCAGATATCTCAATCCGGATATGACCCTTATTTATGAGGCGGCCATGCTGCATGACATTGGTATCGGGGAATGCTGCGCCCCCCCAATTGGCTGCAACGGCCCCAATCCTTATGTGTGTCATGGTATTCTGGGTCGAAAAATTCTGGAGAAAAAAGGGCTTTTTCACCATGCCCTGGTGTGTGAGCGGCATGTTGCCGTTGGAATCACTGCCTCGGAAATTGAAAGCCGGAATCTTCCCCTGCCGGTTCGCGACATGCTGCCCGTGACGATTGAAGAAAAAATCATCTGCTATGCGGACAAGTTCTTCTCCAAAAATGGATTGGTTGCCCATGAAAAAACCATTGCTGAAATCATATCCGGCCTGTCACCTTATGGCATGGATCAGGTCATGCGCTTTCATGCGCTTGACCAACTGCTGGGTCAAACCGGACAATTGAAAAAAACTTGTCACAGGTAAAAGGAGCCAATAATGGTCACTCTGGAATCATTAATTACGCGAAACGGTAAGATCGGGGTTGTCGGTCTGGGGTATGTGGGCCTGCCGCTGGCAATCCACCTCGCCCGACATTTTGATGTCATCGGATATGACCTCAAACCGGATCGGATTCGGGAACTTTCCGAAGGATATGATCGAACCTGTGAGGTTGATGGCCCCGAGCTGGCCAGGGCAAAAATCGAATTTACCGGCAATCCGGAAAAAATGCGCCAGTGTCAGCTTATCATTGTCGCGGTTCCCACGCCGATTGACGCATACCGTATTCCGGATTTCGGGCCGCTGAAAAGTGCTTCGGCCATTGTCGGCAAACAGCTTCAGCCCGGATCGTGCGTGACGTTTGAATCCACGGTTTATCCCGGTGCGACAGAAGAAGTCTGTGTGCCCATCATTGAACGGGAATCCGGCCTGAAAATGGGAAAAGACTTTACCGTGGGCTACTCTCCGGAGCGGATAAATCCCGGGGACCGGGAACACACCGTGGACAAGATCGTCAAGGTCGTTGCCGGGTCCGATTCTGAAACAACCGATTTTTTATGTGGCGTTTACGGTAAAGTCGCTTTGGCCGGTATTCATCGCGCATCGTCGATCAAAGTGGCCGAAGCCGCCAAGGTTATTGAAAACACGCAACGGGATCTGAATATCGCCCTGATGAACGAACTGGCCATGATTTTTGATCGCATCGACATTGATACCCAGGAGGTGCTTCAGGCAGCCGGAACAAAATGGAATTTTCTCAATTTCAAACCCGGGCTGGTCGGCGGACACTGCATCGGTGTCGATCCCTATTATCTGACATTCAAGGCTGAATCACTGGGATATCATCCGGAAATGATTCTGGCCGGCAGACGCATCAATGACAACATGGCCAAATATGTTGCCGAAAAAACGGTCAAGCTCCTGATTTCGGCCTGCAAGCAGGTCTGTCATGCACGGGTGGCAATCCTGGGGCTGACATTCAAGGAAAATGTACCGGATCTGAGAAACACCAAGGTGGTGGATATCATATCGGAGCTGAAAGATTACGGCGTGGATGTCGTGGTGAACGACCCGATGGCGGATCCGGTCGAGGCCGACCGGTATTACGGGCTGAAACTGATACCGATGCACCATATTCAGAACGTGGATGCGGTCATTGTATCGGTCCTTCATGATGAATACCGGGATATGGGGCTGAAACAAATTTCCATGCTGTGTTCGAATGGTTCCGCCATTGTGGTCGATGTCAAGGCCGCTTTTTCAGCCGATGAAGCCGCTCGTCTGGGAATTGCCTACTGGCGGTTATAGATAAAATGATGCGGAAATCTGAAAATGGAAGCCCGTTTATCCGGAACATTATGTATAGAAATTAACCGTACTGTTGAAAAATATCTTCTGTCCAGGCTCCCGCGAACCTCCTTGTTTTTTTGTCTTGACGTACAAAATTTATCAGCATATAGAGTTTACCATGACAATGTCCCGGCTGTGATTGCGTCTGGATTCGCGCTTTTACCTGTTTTTTCAGGATCATGAATTATCTGCCCGGGGCCTGAGTGATAACTTGTTATACTACAGGAGGTACGTGTTTTGGCAAAAGGAATTGTAAAGTGGTTCAGCGACAAAAAGGGGTTTGGATTTATCGAGCAGGAAGAAGGCGGTGACATTTTTGTTCATCATTCGGCGATCCAGATGGAAGGATTCAGAACCCTGGCAGAAGGAGACCGGGTTACATTTGAAATTGAAATGGGCGCCAGAGGCCCCTCTGCCAAGAATGTAACCAAAATTTAAAAAACTGACGACAGCACATCATACAGGGGTGATTCATTTTTTGGATGAATCACCCCTTTTTTTGCCTCATGATCGCCCCATCAATTCATCCCCCATAACTATAGACTTTCAGAAAATTAATTTCGCAAGGCAGCAGGGAGGGAATAGGCCTTTTTCGGCCATTCCCGACCGATAACGCAGCGAAATTATTTTTCTGAAAGTCTTAACAATCATCTAAACCAGAATCGACAGGAAGCATATTCCGAGGATAATGCCCAAAGCCATCCAGTCCGTTCGTGTGGCTCTTAACGCATATCGGGTACGATTTTCTGTATAGCATCGGGACTGCATGGCATCTGTCAGCCTGTCAGCCGTAAGGATCGCGCGCTGTAAAACCGGCACGGCCAGATGCATGACCCGTGCAGCCGGATTTTTTCGCGCATGAATGCATCTGGCCTGCTGGGCATCCCTGACTTTTTGTGTTTCTTCCAGAATGACCGGCAAGAACCGGACCATCAGGGAGATCAGAGTGGAAATATGCTGTTCG
The DNA here is from genome assembly GCA_002382065.1 of Desulfobacteraceae bacterium UBA4064. Taxonomy (GTDB): domain Bacteria; phylum Desulfobacterota; class Desulfobacteria; order Desulfobacterales; family Desulfatirhabdiaceae; genus UBA4064. Next base: position 28,649 of record DFZE01000110.1, on the reverse strand, counting down.
GAAACCAGCGGAACAGGCATTAAAAACCATTCAATCCCTGCCTTGATCTGAAACATGGGTGTCGTGGATATGAACATGATTCCTGCCAGTGTCACGACAATCAACCGCCAGCATATCAACAAACCATTTTTCACGCTGTCTGCTGTGAGCGTCACGTCTATCCATGCACCACCGCCGATGTCATTCACGGTGATGGCCCTGGTTAGAAACAGGCCGCAAAGAATCAGAAAAAATGGTATCAGGCGGTGGATATGAAGGGTGTATGGCGGTCCATGGTAAATGATCAGAAAAATCAGGAGGCTGGAAAACAGTATCAGGCCGGGAAAACGGGCACTGGCACAGGCAAGGCTGATCAGAATGGTGGCAGCCAGTTTGATGCGGGGGTCGATTTCTGGCAGCGTCATGCCGTTACCCGTCATGTCATTCATTTGACGGGAATTTTCGCCGGTGTTTTCCGGTAAACCATGCCCTGAAAACTGGCCACCCGGTCACCGGTTTCATCCAGAACATCCACCTGATAGGTTGCCAGCTTTGAATTGCGGGAGATTTCAACGGCATGAGCCGTCAGAACCGCTCCGGCTGATGTGCCTTTGACAAAAAATATGTTTACACTGATGGCCATGGCCGCAATGCCATGTGAATTGGATGCAGCGGCAAACGCCAGATCGGCCAACGTGAACACCGCGCCGCCCTGGGTCCGGCCCAGACCATTCAAATGATGATCCGTGATTTCAAGCCTTGCGGTGGCTCTCCCGGGCTGTACATCCAGCAGTTCAATTCCCACATGGCCGGCAAACCGGTCTGTTCCAATGCAGTGTTTTAAATCGGGCTCAGGCATTCATACACCTTTCAAAGAGGACTTGGAGGACATAAGGGACTTGAAGGACAATCCCGTTACACAGTATGTCAGCCATGTTTAAAAATCAATAACGGTATCACAGGCAGAGATATTTCTGCCGAACCATGTCGTTTGCTGTCAGATCATCAATGGTTCCGTGATACCGGATGGCCCCGTTGTCAATGATATAGGCCCGGTCGCTGAGGGACAGGGCTGTTTTCTGATTCTGTTCCGCCAGCAGAATGGTCATCCCGCGATGTTTCAGCTCCCGGATCTGCTCCTCTATCATTCTGACGACAAGCGGCGCCAGTCCTTCTGTGGGTTCATCCAGAAGCAGCAGGTCAGGATTGGTCATCAGTGCCCTGCCAATTGTCAGCATCTGCTGTTCACCGCCGCTTAAAAATCCGGCACGCCGGGAATGGATTTTTCGAAGCGCCGGGAAAAAATCATAAACCGCATCCTGGTTCCAGGGCCCGTTTTGCAATGCCCGTTGACCCACGATTTCCAGATTTTCAGAAACGGTCAGATCGGCAAAAACCCGGCGATCATCCGGCGCATACCCGATTCCCATTCGTGCCAGTCGATAGGGTTTTTTCCCCTTGCATTCGGCGCCCTTGAACCGGATCGATCCGGTTCTGGTCGGAGTCAGGCCGATAATGCTTTTCATGGTGGTGCTTTTGCCTGCGCCATTTCTGCCCAGAAGACAGACGATTTCACCCGGTTCAACAGACAGGGATATGTCGAAAAGAATATGGCTGAGATCATAATACGTATGGATGCCAATCACTTCAAGCAGCATTTAACATCCCCCCAGATAGGCGTCCTGAACCTGCCTGTTGTTTCGAACCTTGTCCGGCGGGATCTGACCGGTGATCGGATTGAACAGCGTGGTTTTTCCGGCGCCGTTGGGACCGATAACCGCAGTCACATCACCGGGAGCCACATGGAGATTGGCGTCCGCTACGGCCATGAATCCATCAAAGGATTTTTGAAGATGTTCCACGTGCAGCATGTTATGCCGTCTCCCGGATCGACTTTTTCCCGCGGATATGGCGGCTGATTTTCTGAAAATATCCCAGAACGCCCTCGGGCAGAAAGAAAATCAGAAGCATCAGCACAATGCCCAGAATCATTGTCCAGTATTCGGTGTAGCTTCCGGCAACGCTTCTCAGCATGACAATGATTGCAGCCCCCAGCATGGGACCCAGAAATGTAAACCATCCGCCCAACAGGCACATGATCAGTATTTCAAGAGACAGGGTCCAGAACAACAGATCCGGAAATACCGATCCTTCCACAACAACAAACATCGAACCGGCAATGCCGGCAAACGCGGCGGCAATGATCTCGCCGATCAACTGATGTCGCCTGACATTGATGCCAATCGCTTCACATCGGGCCGGATTGTCCCGTATGGCCTGAAACGTTCTTCCAAACGGAGAAATGACAATCCGGTACAGAATCAGCAGGCTGACAGCGGATACGGCCAGAACAAAATAATAGGCGCCTCTGCCGGATCCAATTGCTGCCGGAAGGGAAATGCCGTGAATGCCCTCATCTCCGCCGGTAAAGGCATACCAGCGGAATACAATGGCCCAGACCAGAGACCCCAATGAAATCTGAAGCATGCCAAAATAGAGTTTGGAAAGCCGAACACAGATGATCCCGATGACAAGTCCCATGATTCCGGCCACGATCGGCGCCGCTACAAACCCGAACCAGACCGGAAGACTGGTTTTTGTCAGAATCAGCGCCGCGGTATAGGCGCCGATACCATAAAATACGGCATGGTGGAACTGATACATGCCGCCGAATCCACCTTTCCGGCTTTTTCATAGGCTTTCACGATAAAACCGGCGGAAATATAGCCATACAGTGCGCCGACCTTGGGATACCGGCCATAGGCTTTGTGAAATTCATCGGCAAATGCTTTGTTTTCCGGTGTTTCAGGAAAATAGTAAAAATAATTGGATGTTCCCAGAACGCCTTCCGGTGCATCCAGGCCCAGGGGCTGAAGCGTTGACAACTCGGTTGCCGTATGCATGTAAAATGGCACGTTTTCGTTAAAGCCCGTGGCTTTGGCGGCTTTCAGAAACGGAACGCAACTGGCGCCTCCGGTGGCCACGATGACGGCATCGGGCTTGGCCGCCAGAATGGATGAAATATAGGGTGTGAAATCCGGCTCACCCACTTTCCACCAGGTCTGTCCCAGAAGTTCGACCTTTGGATTCAATTTTTTCAGATTGTTCCATACCCCGCCAGCAATGGCGTGACCATATTCATAGTCGTCACCGGCAATCCAGTATTTGAGAAAGGGTTTTTGAGCGCGTGCTGCCGCTGCCGATTTTCCGGCCATTGCCGTGTTTTCGGTCATGGAAAAGACATATCGATGCCCTTTGGCGCCGGTGATGGCCTCACTTTTGGAAAAGGTCACCAGAAATGGATTTTTTCAGTTTTGCACAGATCGGAAATGGCCAATGCTTCGGCGCTGTTGATGGTTCCCATCAGAATATCTACATTTTCCTTCATGATCAGCTCTTTGGCGGCGCTGATGCCCAGATCGACCTTGAACCTGGTATCCCGTGTCGTGAATTCAATCTTTCTGCCCAGTACACCCCGGTTGCGTTGATTTTGTCAACTGCCAGCTTGAATGCATCGCGAACATCATTGGTATAGGTGCTGGGTGGGCCCGTGTAGCAGTCAATGATTCCCACCTTGATCGGATCGGCTGAAAATGCCTCTGATCCGGACATTCCCGAAATCAGAATCAACAGCAGAACAGCGGCAACGGCAACTTGTCTTTTCACAATAATCCTCCTTTGATTAACGAACAGTGACTTCCGGATAATGTGTTTATGCATCTGGGATTTATGGCCAAAATACAGCTATAACTTTCAAGATAAAGATTTTGGGTGCNNATCATTATCTTAAAAGCTATATCGAAAAAAACGTCAGGCATAAATTGAACGGGTTTCAGACAGAATGCAACACGCTCCCGTCCCCTGACATTATCCGGATATGGCCTGCCGAAAGGGAATTGTCAAGAATAACATCGATATGGTGAAGAGGGTAACGCTGTTTCAACGCGTGGATGGTTTCATTTTTATGGCCACGCATGGCGGAATCATTTCGGGGATTGACATGGATTTGAATGTGTGGCGGAATGTGCGCACACCCATCCAGAATGTCACAGGCCATGTCCTTGAAATGTGAGGCGACAACCAGAAACCCGAATGCGGGATGAAACGGGCCTGCCAGAATTTCACCCGGTTGCATCAGGCATTCGGTCGGTTGAAGCCCCATTCGGATGACCGGAATCTGGTGACGCTGGAACACCCGCATCATGGCTTTGGCCTGATCAATGGCATGATGGAGATTCAACGGGGAATAATGCCCGGCTGCAAACCATTTGGCAAGCAGACTTCCCTTTAAAACCACTGTCGGATAAATTCGAACAAAATCAGGTAACATGTCCGATATTCGGGTCGCCGTTTCGACTGCCCGGGTCTTGCTGTCACCCGGCAGACCAATCATCAGTTGCGCCCCGACCCGATATCCGCCGGCCTTTACCAAAGCAATGGCAGACGTGTTATCCTGACCGGTGTGCCCCCTTTGGGACAGGTTCAGAACCGCATCATCCATGGACTGAACGCCGATTTCAATGGTGGAAAACGGAAATCCGGTCAGCCTGTCAATGGTTTCCGGGGAAATGCTGTCCGGCCGTGTGGAGCATCGAAGGCTCTGAACCCGTGCCTGTTCAACAAATGGGCGGACCACATCCAGGAGAAAATCGATTGTGTCTGAGGAAAGCCCCAGAAAATTGCCGCCATAAAATGCGATTTCGACCGGAGACCGGTTTGCGCTGCTGTGACTGAGAAAGGATTCAACACATTGAACAATCGCTGTTCTGGAAGGAATCCGGGCTTCGATGCCGGTGATGGTTCGTTGATTACAGAAGACACACTGGTGGGGGCAGCCTGCTTGCGGGATAAATATCGGAATGATCAGGGGGCGGCAAATCGGGTTATCTGCCGATTTCCGCAAGGAGTTGAAGCGCGTTTTTTGCGGCATTCTGTTCCGCCAGTTTTTTGTTCTTGCCAATACCCTGTGCCTGAAGCCGGTCTATGGTGATTCGAACAATAAATGTCTTATCATGATCCGGCCCGGTTTCACCCACCACCCGGTACTGGGGAATGGATTTTTGATCACTTTGAAGCAGTTCCTGCAACTGGCTTTTATAATCCTGGCCGGACAATGCACTTTGATCTGCCGGGAAAAGCGGGGTGATCAGTCGTTCCATCAGGGAATAAGCGCATGTAAAACCACTGTCAAGATACACCGCAGCGATCAGCGCCTCCGTGGCATCTGCCAGAATGGAATTTTTTTCCTGACCGTTGGACTGACTCTCTCCCTTGCCCAATTGAATGAAATGTCCCAATTCCAGCATTCGGGCTATACTTGAAAGACCGGCTTCACTCACCAACTGGGATCGGATTCGGGTCATATCCCCTTCTTTTATGGGTGGATTCCGTTTCATCAAGAGATCGCTGATGATCAGATTGATGACGGAATCTCCCAAAAACTCCAGTCGTTCATTGTCCGGGTCCTGCTCGGGGTGCTCGTTGACATATGAGCTGTGGCGCAGGGCCTCGTGAAGCAGATCCGGATTGATAAATTTGTAGTGAAGCCGCTGTTCAAGCGTTTCAAACGGAACCAGGGGCATTGGAAATCTACCGTAACAATAAATTCAGTATTGAGACATGAGTCGTGAGTATTGGGAAGCAGCCAGGCCATTTTGCCGTCACGCCATCCGACACCCAATTGGGGGGAAGACGGGAGGTGTATTAATGATTCATGCCTGTTTGCCCTGCAATTGAATCCCTTTTAAAAGGGATTCATAAACGGAATAAGGCACCTTGAAATCGCCCCTGCCAACCCCCAGTTGAATTTCCGGTTTCAGGCGGCCATGAAAATCGGTTCCGCCGGTCATGATCAGTCCGGACTGACGGGCAATCGTCATAAAACGATCCATATCTTCCGGCGCATGCTCCGGATAAAACACTTCAATACCGGCCAGCCCAATCTGGCAAAGACCAGTGATGATACCGGCAAGCTGTTCAAAAGAGGCGATTTTCAGCAATCCGGGGTGGGCCAGAACCGGTACGCCACCGGCATTGTGAATCAGTTGGATGGCGGTTTCCGCCGCCAGCCGGTATTTGTCGACATAGGCGGGTTTTCCCGTTCCCAGATATTGGTCAAATGCGTCGTCAATGGATTCAACAAAGCCTTTTTTGATCATGGCCTGTGCAATATGCGGCCTGCCAATCTGGGCATCGCCCGCATCCCGGCAGACATCCGCCATGCTGATCGGAACTCCCAACTGATTCAGTCGATCGACGATTTTTGGATTTCTGGTTTTGCGCGTATCGCGCAGGGTGAACAGGGCATGATTCAAATCCGGGTCATCCAGATGAATGCCATATCCCAAAATATGACATCCACCCAAAATGGAGAAATCCCGGGGGAGATTCACGCTGATTTCAACGCCGGTCACAATCCGGATACCGGACGTCAAACCGGCGTCAATCTGATAATAGCCATCTACCGTGTCATGGTCCGTCAGGGAAATCACCCGGATTTGCAGACGGGATGCCAACCGGCAGATGTCATTCGGGGTCAGGGATCCATCGGATGCCGTTGAATGGACATGAAGATCGATACGGTCAGGCACGTCATATTCCAAGGGCTTTTTCAAAAGCCTCCTCTTTCATCTTGCAGTCGATACATTGCGTGGTGACCGGTCTGGCTTTGAGTCTTTCCACGGAAATATCCTCTCCGCAACTCTCACAGACGCCGAATGTACCATTTTCAATCCGTTCCAGGGCTTTCTTGATCTTGAGAATCAGTTTGCTTTCCCGATCCCGGATTCGAAGCATGAAGTTGCGGTCCGCTTCCAGGGAGGCCCGGTCTGTGGGGTCCGGAAAATTTTCCTTGGGTGTCGTCATTCCGGAAACGGTTTCGTCAGCCTGGCTCAGGAGCTCTTCCAACAGGTTATTCAGATATTCCCTGAAATAGTCCATATCTTTTTTTTTCATGGCGTAACCTTTTGGTGTGCATGGTGATGGCAATCGCGTTCAGTTTAAACCAAGGGAGAATTCACTCCAGCTTGGATGTACCATAAAGAATCCGGAAATTTATCATAATAAATGCCGAAAAGTAAAGCGGTAAATATATGGCCCCCCGGCTTCATTTGACAGGTGCAACGATCAGGTGATTTCCTGCTGTTCCGATTTTTCGCCGATATAAAAATGCCGCTCCAGAATACGATGGTAGGCGGTCCATTTCTCTCCGGCCTCGGTGGAATGCATGGTTTCCCGAACGGCAGCCACTTTCGAGTCGATTTCATCCACATAATTCAGGATCAGGGCTTCGATTGTCTTGGGTTCTTCGGGGGAACCAAATTCCTTTTTTCCATGATGACTGACCATCAGATGCCTCAGCAGCATGACATCTTCCCCGGGTGCCGGACCAATTTTATCCAGTTTTTCATCCAGCATGCGGATACCGATTATGATGTGACTGAGAAGCCTTCCCGCCGATGTGTAATCGATGACGGTTCGATAGTCAAATTCCTGTATTTTCCCGATATCGTGAAGAATGGCGCCGGCAATCAGCAAATCCCGGTTGATGCCGACATAGTGGGACGCCACCTTGTCCGCCAGAAGCGCCACGGACAGCGTATGCTCCAGAAGCCCCCCGATACAGGCGTGATGCATCTGTTTTGCCGCCGGTGCGGTTTTAAAATTTTGAACAAATTCAATATCCTGCCAGAATTCCTGAAACATCGCCCTGAGCCATGGACTCTGAATGGAATCCGCCAGGCGGCTCAATCGCTCGAACATGACGTCCACATCCTTTTCCGTGGCAGGAACAAAGTTGGCTATATCGACCGATTCCTGGGGAATTTTGGTCAGATTTTTTATCGTTCCCTGAAGTGTGCCCTGATATGCGGATGCGACGCCCTTGATTTGCACGAAATCACCGGATGAAAACCGGGTGCGTATTTCATCAGCACGATCCCAGATAACGGCTTTCAGTGAACCGGTTTTATCGCTCAATGTCAGCCTCAGATAGGATTGGCCGTCCCGTTTCTGTGCAATGGTTTTGTCGGATACCAGAAAAACATCATCAATCGGCTCCCCTGCTGCGATATTTTGAATAAACTGTTTTTTCAGGATCATTTGGATTCCTTGTGGTGACAGGTTAACATCCCGGATTGTATCAGTTCGGTCATGGCGCGGTAATCCGTCATATCGCAGGTCATGGGCGTTATGGAAATATAATTTTCTTTCAGGGCAAAGCCATCCATATCGGCTGCCATATCGTCCGATGCTCCGGAAATTTTCTGCCAGTAATAGGTGCGGTTTCGGGGGTCAACCCGTTTTTCAAATCCATCGATGATGGAAAAATATCCCTGTCGTGTGATTCGAACGCCTTTGATTTGCTGAAACCGGGAAATGGGAATATTGATATTCAAAAATGTTCCGGGCGTCATGTCTGCCCGGATCAGCCGTTTTGCAAATTTTTCCACAAAATCAACAATCCCGTCATACACAGCGGTATCTGTGCCATCTACAGAAACCGCGATGGCCTTCACCCGGTACAGGGCTGCTTCGCGTGCCGCTGCGACCGTGCCGGAATAATGGGCATTGATGCCGATGTTGGCGCCGGGATTGATACCGGAAATCACGATATCCGGGCGCTCTGCCATCAGTTCCATGATACCCAGCTTGATGCAGTCTGCAGGCGTACCATTGATGGCAAAACCGTCCTGATCCTGATTCAGTCGAACACGTTGGGCCCGAAGCGGTTCATGAAGGGTGATACCATGGCCGACCGCGCTTCTTTCCCGGTCAGGTGCGACCACCATTACCGAATGATCTTTAACAAAGTGCGCATGAAGGGCCTTCAATCCTTTTGAAAAAATACCGTCATCATTTGTCAGCAGTATGTTCATAATGATAATTCCGAATCTGAAAAGCGAATCCAACCGTGTTTCGCCCAAAAGGGGCATCATTAAAGGATCGGCCGGGGTTATTGCCGGGCTTGAGAACCAATTTGGATTATATCATCATTTTAATGAAATTAAACCGGAATCTGTCCGGAAATTGAAATCCATTTTTATAACAAAAACTTGACATTTTCCCGTGAGTACGCTTTATTAACCCAAATTTCACTGAATACCCGTTTCACGATTGATTTCGGGTCATTCAGTGACAGGCAGAGAGCTGCCATACAAAAAGGCCGCGATTTATTTCAAATCACTTTCAGCTTTTGGAAACAGAATCTCCATGCCGATACATTCCAATAAATTGACCAGTCACGGTACGTTGCCAAAATCTTTCCGGAAAATCATTCCAGCCGTCATGATATTATGGGTCTGGTTTCTGTTTGTCGGCACACCAGCGGGTTTGGCGTTCACGGACAGCAGGCAAAATCTGAAGGACGATCCCAACAAACCCTGGCATATTGCTGCAGATGAACTGACATATGATCATGGCGCCGAAGAATACATTGCAAAGGGCAATGTTACCATCACAAAGGAAAACAAAAAATTATCCGCCGATTTTGTCCGGTTCAACCATAAAAGTATGGATGCGCACGCCAGCGGCCATGTGTTGATGACCGCCGGCGAGGATGTCATGACCGGCAATGAACTGGATATCAACCTGGCCACTGAAACCGGAACCCTTTACGATGGAACGATTTTTCTGAAACAGAATCATTTTTATATCAACGGCAACAAGCTTCAAAAAACCGGGGATCAGACCTACAGCGCAGAACAGGTCAGCCTCACATCCTGTGACGGCCCCAAACCGGCCTGGAAAATTACGGGCAGAAACATGAATGTCACGCTGGAAGGGTATGGCACGGTGCAACATGCTGCCGTCTATGCCAAAAGCGTGCCGATTCTGTATTCACCCTACCTCATGTTTCCGGCAAAAATCAAACGTCAGTCCGGATTGCTGACACCGGAAATGGCCTATTCGAATCGGAATGGATTTGAATACACCCAACCCTTTTACTGGGCCATCAGCGACAGCGCCGACGCCACGTTTTATCTTGATCACATTACCGAGCGGGGGGAAATGTTCGGGGCGGAGTACCGCTATGTTCTGAATGACGAATCCAAAGGGACGATGCTGTTCAATTTTATGGATGACAGGCAGGTCGATGATGGAACCGGAACGAACACCCAGGACTGGGGTTATTCCCAGGACGCAGATTTAAGACCCAATTCAGACCGGTACTGGTTTCGAATGAAACACGATCATGCCCTGCCAAACCGGTTTTATGCCAAGCTGGATCTGGATATTGTCAGTGATCAGGATTATCTTCAGGATTTCCGTGACGGATATATGGGCTTTGAAGAAAGCGATGTCAACTTTTACAAATACTTTGGACGCGATCTGGATGATTACAATGATCCGGTCCGGATCAACCGCCTCAATGTCAGCAAGTACTGGGCCGGCTACTCCCTGAACACCGAGGCCCGCTGGTATGATGATGTCCGATACAGACGCTGGCATGATGACGATCCGACTCTCCAGAAACTGCCCTACGCCCAATTTTACGGCTCCAAAAAACCCGTTATGTCCACGCCCCTGTATTTTGACCTGAATTCGGAATACACCAACTACTATCGAAAAGATGGCACACGCGGACAGCGTGCGGATCTCTACCCCAGAATGTATTATCCATACCGCTTTAAAAATTATTTCACGTTTGAGCCATCGGTTGGTGTTCGCCAGACCGCCTGGTACACGGACACCTTTGAGGAAAACCCGGAGGACAGCAACAGCGCCATGACCCGCAACATTTATGACGTCGAACTGGATCTGTCAACCGAATTTTTCAAGGTATTCAGCATCAACGGACAACAGGTTGACCGGCTGAAACATGTCATCCGCCCACGATTGGTCTATACATACGTCCCGGATTATAACCAGGACAAATATCCCTATTTTGATCGCATCGACAGAATCGATGAAGAAAATATTCTTACCTATTCTTTGACCAATACATTTACATCCAAACTGAAACCGCAAACCGCATCCAAAGACGCGGATACGGATGAACAGACTGTCAAACCCTTTGGATATGCCTACCGGGAGTTTTTACGGTTCCTTCTGGAGCAGAGTTATGATTTCAATCTGGCCGACGAGGACGACCCCGAACCCTTTACCCCGATTTATGGAGAAGTGCAGTTTGAGCCCTTCAGATATCTGATGCTGCAGGCTGATGCAGAATATTCCCACTATGACGGAAACTTTGAATCACGCAATATTGGATCCGTGATTTCCGATCTCCGGGGCGATCAGATTTTTACAGAATACCGGTATGCGCAGGATATGAGTGAATCCATTTACACCAATCTTCTGGTCAAGCTGTCTGAAAGCTTCAAGGCCTATATGGATTATGAACGCAATATTTATGACAGCCAAAGGATTCAGTCCGGTTTCGGCCTGAAATATTATTCCCAGTGCTGGTCTCTTGACCTGCGGTATATGGATGAAGTCGATGACACGCGATATGTCTTTCTGGTCAACCTGTTTGGCCTGGGTGGATTTGGCAGCGGCGCCCCCAGCCGGGAGTTTGAGGACATTTTCGGTGGCCGGGATACCATGTTGGGATCGCCATATCAGGTGATTTCCACCCAATAGCATTCAGGATACCCCCAGCCGTTCCCGATCGTTGCGGCACGCGTGCATCGCCAAATTCTGTTCTGACTGGACGCCATGTGACATGATTATCGTTAAAACGCCGCTTCGCCTGAGTTTTGTCGGTGGCGGATCGGATATAAAGGATTTTTATTCCAAGCATACCGGTCAGGTCATCTGTACGGCCATTGACAAATTTGTGTATGCCATTGTCAAAGAGCGGTTTGATGATCTCATCTATATCAATTATTCCAAAAAGGAGTGCGTGGAATCGGTTGATGAGATTCGTCACGACCTGGTCCGTGAAGCCATGAAAATTACCGGGATTGACCGGGGAATCGAGATTACCACCCTGGCCGATGTACCATCATCCGGTTCCGGGCTGGGAAGCTCCAGCTCCATCACCGTAGCACTGCTGCATGCACTGTATGCCTATCGGAATACGCTGGTTACCGCAGAACAACTGGCACAGGATGCGTGCCGGATTGAAATCGACATACTGGGTAAACCGATTGGCAGACAGGATCAGTATGCGGCTGCCTATGGCGGGGTCAATCAGTTCATTTTTCATCCTGACGATACGACAGAACGCAGACCGGTCTGCATGAACGGCTCTGCCAGACGGAAATTCGCTTCATCCCTGCTGCTCTATTTCACCGGCCTGACACGAAGCGCGGATGCCATTTTATCCCGACAGAAAACCGGTTATCAAAATGATGATACATCCGGGTTCATGAAACAGATGGTCTCTCTGGTCGATCCATTTATTCGTGCCATGGAACATGCCGATATCATGACCTGCGCAAAACTTCTGAATGAAAACTGGCGACTGAAACAGAAGCTGGTTGAAGGAATTTCCAATTTGAAGATCGATGGCATGTATGAAAAAGCCCTTGCTGCCGGCGCATGGGCGGGGAAAATTGCCGGCGCGGGCGGTGGCGGATTTCTGATGCTGATTGTTCCCCGGGAAGCACAGAACCGGGTTTTTGAAGCCATGAACGGGTATCGGGAGCTGCCCTTCATGATGGAAGAAAGTGGCAGCAAAATCATTTTTGATGACACATCCTACTCCAGCAAATAGCGCGCTACGATAACTTTCAAGACAATGATTTTGGGAATAACGCCCGGGGACAGACCATTTTCGGATATCCCCGACCGATGACACATCCCAAACCCTGATATTGAAAGAAATACCCCAAAAAACAATCAGATCGACTGTTAATCCCCTTAGATCATTATGAAAATTCTCATCACCGGCGGCGCAGGTTTCATCGGATCCCATACCGCGGATGCGCTGCTTCAAATTGGCCATGAAATTTGTATTCTGGACTGCCTTCAGCCCACGGTTCACCCCTATGGAAAACCCCGGTATATCGGATCGGACATCGAGTTCATCCAGGGGGATGTCCGGGACAAGGCGACCCTGGCCCATGCGTTGGACGGCGTTGATGCCGTGTATCATTTTGCAGCATATCAGGATTATCTGACGGATTTCTCCACATTTTTTTCAGTGAATTCGGTTTCAACCGCACTGCTTTATGAAATTCTGGTCGAAACCGGCCGGGGCCATCGAATTCGAAAAGTGATTGTGGCCAGCAGCCAGGCTGTCATGGGAGAGGGGCGATATCGGTGTTCCCATTGCGCCAGTAACGGTAAACCCGATTGTTATCCGTCCATTCGCCTGGAAAACCGCCTGTCCTGCGGGGAATGGAATCATCGGTGTCCCAACTGTGATCAGATTCTTTCCTGGCAGCCGTCGAATGAGACGGTCATGAATCCTTGCAACCCATACGCCATTTCCAAACAGTCTCAGGAAAACATTGCCATTCATATGGGCTCCCGATATGGCATTCCCTCTGTTGCCTTGCGATATTCCATTGTTCAGGGGCCGCGGCAATCGTTTTACAATGCGTATTCCGGGGCCATGCGGATTTTTTCGCTGTCGCTCCTCCTGAACCGCCCGCCCCTGATCTATGAGGATGGCTGCCAGGTACGGGATTATATCAATATTCAGGATGTGGTGGCGGCCAATCTGATTGCGCTTGAAGATGATCGGGCCAATTATCAGGTGTTCAATGTCGGCGGAAATCAGGCATGGACTGTTCATGAATTTTATGATGCCATGCAGCAGACAGTCCAAAAGCGTCTCGATCCGGTCGTGGACGGATATTATCGATATGGCGATACCCGTCACATATTTTCCGATGTCGGCAAACTGCAATCCCTTGGCTGGCAGCCGGTTCATTCCATTCATGACAGTATCAAAAGTTATTGGGATTATCTGATTCATCAGCAAAATCAAAGCGATATTCTTGACTATGCCGAAATGCACATGAAACAGCTTCACGTCATACGCAAGGCCCAGGCCCAGGCATGAAAGCGTTTCTTCTGGCTGCCGGAAAGGGTACACGGCTTAAACCTTTTACGGACCATACACCCAAATGCCTGATTCCCATCCAGGGAAAACCCCTTCTACAGATATGGATCGGATTATTTGAAACCTGTGGCATTCAGGATGTCCTGATCAATATTCATTCCCATGCAGACCAGGTACTGACATGGATCGAGGCCTATCAGCCGCAAACACCGGTTCATATGACCCCCTTTCTTGAACCCCGGCTCCTGGGAAGCGCCGGCACACTTTGGGCCAGGCAGGATTTTGTATATGACGAGGATGCGTTTGTCATTGCATATGCCGACAATCTGACCAATATCAATCTGGAGCGAATGATCGCATTTCATCGCCGGACCCGGTTGTCCGGTGGCATGTTTACCATGGGGCTGTTCCGGTCTCCAAATCCGGCGGCGTGTGGCATTGCGTCGCTTGACAGCAACTACCGGATTCTTTCCTTTGTTGAAAAACCGGCCCAACCGGAAAGTGATCTGGCCAATGCCGGGATATATGTCAGCTCCTTTGAGGTGTTTGACCGGTTTCCCCCGAATGCGGGCCACTTTGGTCATGATGTTCTGGACCTGGGATATCATGTCCTGCCCAATTTGACCGGAAACATGTTTGGCTACCTGATTCCTGAATATATTCGGGACATCGGATTGCCTGAAGCCTATCTGGCAGCACAGTCCGAATGGGCTGAGGTAAATCGAAAGGAACAGTTGTGAACATTCCGGAATTTTCAAAAAATTATATACGGGAATTGACCGATCTGCTCGATTGCCTTGATATTGAACAATTTGAGAAACTGATTGAAAAACTGTTGAACGCCTATCTTGAGGATCGGCATATTTTTGTAATGGGAAACGGCGGATCTGCTGCCACTGCTTCACATTTCGCCTGTGATATCAACAAAGGCTGCTGTCTGGATCTGGAAAAAAAATTCAGGATGATCTCTCTGAACGACAGTCTCCCCACCATTATGGCGCTGGCCAATGATCTGAGCTATGAGGCTGTTTTTGTGGAGCAGTTGAAAAACTTTTTTGTACCAGGGGACATTGTCATGGGAATTTCCGGAAGCGGTAACTCTCCCAATGTTCTCCATGCAATCGAATATGCCGGAAGCCACCAGGGATACACCATCGGTTTAACCGGTTATTCGGGCGGCAGACTGGCCGGTCTGGTTGATCTGGCAATCGTGATTCCCAGCCGGGATATGCAAAAAATTGAGGATATGCATATGATTCTGGTGCATATGACCATGCAGGCGGTGTATGGTCATTTGCACGAAACATCCGGAGCATTGCGATGCTGACAGACCTGGCGTGGTATGCGCTCCTTACACGGACCCGATATGAAAATACGGTCTGTGAGGGGCTGATCAAAAAATCGTTTGATATTTTTCTGCCAACAATTTCTGTCCCAAGCAAACGCCGGGACAGAAAAGTCACCCTGCATCCGCCGCTGTTTCCCAATTATCTGTTTGTAAAAACCAGCCTGAACCCGAACAGGCATACCGAAATGCTGAAAACGGTTGGCGCCATCCGGTTGATTGGGGGCGCAACCGGACCGATCCCGGTGGCGGATGAGGTCATCAATTCCCTGAGAATCATGGTTGTCAATGCCAGTCATATCGCTATCGGCAAACGACTGAAAAAAGGTGATCCGGTATGTGTGGTCAATGGACCTTTTTCAGGAATCCGTGGTTTTTTTTCCCGCTACCGGGGAAAAAACCGGGTTATTGTACAGATTGATGCGCTGGGACAGTTTGCGGCTGTTGAGGTGAATGAATCCGATATTGAGCGTCTTTAGCCGAATAAAAAACCAAATACCGGATATTATCCGGCACAACCATAGGCGATTTTACTGCTCAACAGCTATAACTACTTGACATATTTTTATTTTTTAGCTATTTAATCAAATATTTTTCAATCATCACAAGCAAATATCAGACACGAAGTAACGCTTTTGCACGAAAGCATTGGATGCAAGGAGGATGAATGAATAAACTGGAATTGATCTCGGCATTGAAAACCGAAGCCGATATTTCCAAGGCAGAGGCTGCCAAAATTGTTGAAATATTTTTTAACAGCATGACGGATGCCCTGGCTGATGAAGATCGCGTCGAGATACGGGGATTATGCAGCTTTTATGTGAAACAGTATAAAAGTTATATCGGCAGAAATCCCAAAACAGGTGAAAAAGTGCCGATCAAACCCAAACAGTTGCCATTTTTCAAATCCGGAAAAGAACTCAAGGAAAGGGTGAATCATTAAGCGTGTGAGCGGGTTTGCCAGTATTATTGGCCAGTTGCATGCGATTGGCGCACTCACCCGACTGATTGACAATCACCGCATTCCGAACGCCCTGCTGTTTACCGGAATCAGGGGAATAGGGAAACGGACCACGGCTGTTGCATTTGCCAGTGCATATAACTGTGTTTCCGATACCCAATCCCCGTCATCCGGGAATAACGGGCCGTCCACAGCCTGTATTGACGGCAGGGCAACCCCATGCGGCAGTTGTTCGTCCTGCAAAAAAATTGAAAACGGACAACATCCGGATGTTATTCTGATCAGGCCGGAAAAATCAGAAATTGTCATCGATCAGATTCGCCGTCTCCTGCAGATTCTGGCCATGAAACCGTATGAAGCCAGACTTCGGGTAGCCATTGTGACGCAGGCCGATCAGATGAATTCGTTCGCCGGGAATGCGCTGTTGAAGATTCTGGAAGAACCTCCGGATAAAACCCTTCTGATTCTCACGGCGGAACAGCCATCCAATCTGCTGCCGACCATTGTCTCCCGATGCCAGCAATTGCGATTTCGGCCGTTGTCCCGGTCTGAAATTGCAGATATCCTGACCCGGCAGCATGGCATCCATGCAAATCAGGCGGCAACAATTGCATCCCTTTGCGGTGGCAGTGTGGGCAAAGCCCTGGAAATGAATGATCCGGGGTGGCTTGAATGGCGGGACTGGATGCTTGATACACTGTGCTGCTGGGACAGACTGACCGTCAATGTCCGACTGGGAATTGGCGAAAAACTCCTGGCCAGTCCCACGAAACTGGATCAGGCATTGGACATGCTTGCGTATTGGCGCCGGGATATGCTGATGGCCAAATTTGGCAAGACCACTTTCATTTACCCCGACAAAGTCAATCTGATCATTCAGGCGGCAACCCGATACACTGTTTCTGACCTGATCGCCTGTCTGGAAGAAATCCATCGGATGCGTCATTATCTCAGCGCCAGAGGCAATCCAAAGCTTCTGATGGACAATCTGATGTTAAAACTGGCATAAATATTACCAAAACATCTTTTACCGTTAGTCAGGTCATTATGACAAAAGTCGTTGGTATTCGTTTTAAGCCGGCTGGCAAAATCTATGATTTTGATGCGGGCCATTTTGTCCTTCATCTGGGGGACCGGATAATTGTGGAAACCCAGCAGGGTCTGGGTATGGGTGTTGTCGCTGTTCCACCATTCAACCGGGAAGATGATGCGAATCCGATGCCTTTGGCCAAGGTGTTTCGAATGGCCCAGGATGCCGATTTCATTCAACAGGAAAAAAACGCGCAAAACGAAAAATTGGCCCATGAATTCTGTATGCGCTGCATTCGGCAACTGGATTTGCATATGAATCTGTTTGCGGTTGAAAGCGCCTTTGACGGCACCAAAATGACTTTTTTTTTCACGTCTGAAAACCGGGTGGATTTTCGGCAACTTGTCAAAATGCTGGTAAAACAATTGGGCGTCCGTATTGAAATGCGGCAGGTCGGCATTCGCAACCAGGCCAGAATTTGCGGTGGAATCGGCCGCTGCGGCCGGGAAATCTGCTGTTCGTCCTTTTTGAACAAATTTGGCCCGGTTTCCATCCGAATGGCCAAAGAGCAGGGCCTGTCCCTCAATCCCGCTAAAATTTCCGGTCAATGTGGCAGGCTGATGTGCTGCCTGACATATGAATACGAAACATATCTCAGCCTGCGCGAAAAATTGCCAAAAATTGGAAAGATGGTCACCACACCCAACGGCCGGGGAAAAATTGTACGGCACAATCCCATCTGCAACCGGGTATCGGTCCGGTTTGAGGACGGGGTGGAAACAGAAGTTCCGGTCAGTGATATTGTCATGGCGCCGGCGGAGGAAAAATCATGATGAACCCGTTTTATATCACAACCCCGATTTACTATGTAAATGCCCCACCTCATCTGGGTCATGCCTATACATCTCTGGTTGCAGACGTTTCTGCCCGCTTTCATCGCATGTTGAACTGCGACACCTATTTTTTGACCGGAACCGATGAACATGGGGATAAAATTGTTCGCGCTGCCGCGGAAAAAAAGCAAAGCCCCCGGGAATATGCGGATGGCATCAGCCGGTTGTTCAAAAATCTCTGGCCCAGACTCAATGTGGTTCATGACGGATTTATCCGGACGACAGACCCGGCCCATATTGCCGTGGTGTCCCAGATTCTTCAGCGGATTTATGATGCCGGTGACATTTATTTCAGCGAATATGAAGGGCTTTACTGTTTTGGTTGTGAACGGTTTTATACCGAACGGGAGCTGGTTGATGGCAAATGCCCGGACCATGAAACAGCTCCTGAAAAAATACAGGAATCCAACTATTTTTTCAGAATGGGCCGGTACCAGGACTGGCTGATTGATCATATCACCCGGAATCCGGAATTTATCCGCCCGGAACGGTACCGGAACGAGGTATTGGCATTCCTCCGGGAACCCCTGGAAGATCTGTGTATTTCCAGACCCAAAACCCGACTGGACTGGGGTATCAGCCTGCCGTTCGATGACCGGTATGTCACCTATGTCTGGTTTGACGCGCTCCTGAATTATGTGTCTGCGCTGGGGTATCCCAATGGCCCACTGTTTGAAAAATTCTGGCCGCATGCCCAGCACATCGTTGCCAAGGACATTCTTAAACCGCATGGCATTTACTGGCCCATCATTTTGAAGGCTGCCGGCATCCCGTTGTATCAGCATCTGAATGTACATGGATATTGGAATGTGGAAAAAAGCAAAATGTCCAAAAGTCTGGGAAACGTCATCGAACCCCTTGCCTTGAAGGACCGGTATGGTCTGGACCCCTTCCGGTATTTTCTGATGCGGGAAATGACCTTTGGTTTGGACTCGGGCTTCAGTGAAGCGGCTCTGGTGGCGCGAATCAATGCGGACCTGGCCAATGATCTGGGCAATCTGTTTTCACGCGTGATCGCCATGGTCCACAAGTATTTCAAGGGAGTGGTTCCGGATGTGTCGCCGGAAATGGATGCCGATATGACCATGAATCTGAAGGATGCCGCCCAAAACGCCGTTGCCGAATTTGAAAAACAGATGAAAGTTTTTGCATTTCATCGGGCGCTGATCGGAATCTGGGAATTCATCAATCAGATGAACAAATATATCGATGTGACCCAACCCTGGCTTCTTGCCAAATCCAGAACAACCCAAAAGCAACTGGAAATTGTGCTGTATCACCTGCTGGATGGCCTCCGGATTGTATCCGGTATGATTTATCCCATCATGCCCGATACGGCGGCGACCATGCAGCGGCATCTCGGTTTGAATCCGTCTGAAGAAAATTATCGTCTGACCAACCTGAAAAACTGGGGCATGCTGCCTTCAGGAACCGTTATACCCAAATCCATTACACTGTTTCCCCGTATTGACATGAAAACCGAATCTGCGGAACATCCCCCTGAAACTTCCGGAGAAACCGGGATCATTCCAGTCAAACCGGAAATCACCATAGACGATGTCAAACGGGTGGATCTGAGAGTTGCGACAGTGCTTCATGCCGAATCGGTCCCCAAGGCCAACCGGCTGCTCAAGCTGACCGTGGATGTGGGTGAAACACGAACCATTATCGCCGGCATCGCCAAAAGCTATTCGCCGGAAAGCCTGATTGGAAAACAGATCATCATTGTCGCCAATCTCAAACCGGCCAAACTGATGGGAATTGAATCTCAGGGCATGCTTCTGGCTGCGGTGGATGACGGTGTTGCAGTTGTGGGAACAACGGATAAGGCGGTTAAAACCGGAACGCCCCTGAGCTGATATGTATTCAGTATTGAGAGATGCGTATTGCGTATTGAGAATCCGCCTGGCTGTCCAACGGCTGCTCTCCCTGAAAGCTGTATGCGAAACTTCAGTCTTCAGCCTTCAGCCTATTTCATCAAATCTGCCACAGGTATCACCCGATTGCAAACTGGAATGAGCAGGTGAACAAAATGAAGGAAAAACCCTTTGTGATTGGCGATCCACCCTATCGACCGGATTGGAAAGAATATCAGTCCCGGCTCAGACGGATTGCCGATTCCAGGCGGCGTTCCCGCCGCATTTTCAGATATTTGCCGATCGGTGTACTGATTGTGGCAATTATGGGATACCTGACACTGAACAGGACTGCAGTGCCTGTTTCCGAACGAAGCAACGCGTTGGTGCGGATATTGGATCAGGTTCAAACGGTTCGAACCGGTACTGCAGCCGTCCCACCACCCCCAACCGTTACCACCCTGAATAAAAAAGAGATTCAGCTTCTGCTTGAACAAAAGCCGATCATCAATCTGAAGACCCGACAGATACAGGTTGACCGGGAAGGCCAAAATCTCAGGATGACCACCAGCCTGGTGCCCTCCCTGCAACAGTTTGCGCTCTCAAAACTCAACACTGCCACATCCCGGCATATCGGCATTGTGATCATGTCGCCGTCAACCGGGCGGATACTTGCCATGGTGGGATTTGACAAGACCAATCCCCTGGCCAATCCCTGTGTCGAAGCGATATTTCCCGCTGCCAGCATTTTCAAGATCGTCACGGCCGCCGCTGCCATTGAAAAATGTGACATGACTGCGGGATCCCGCCTCAGTTTCACCGGTGGCAAACATACACTGTACAAATCCCAACTCAAGGATGTATCGGGTCGTCACACCCAAAAAATTACGCTTCGGGATTCCTTTGCACAGTCTGTGAATGCGGTTTTTGGAAAACTTGGCGCCAGTTATCTGGGCAAATCCGCCATTGAAGACACTGCGGAACGCTTTGGATTCAATCAGGCGTTCAATTTTGACATGCCGGTAAGCCCAAGCGAAATTGTCGTACTGGATGAGCCGTTTCAACTGGCTGAAGTGGCCAGCGGATTCAACCGAACCACCCTGATATCCCCGCTTCACGCCGCGATGATTGCATCTGCAATTCTCAACGAGGGAAAAATGATCGAACCCTCCATCATTGATCAGGTATCGGATCCGTCCGGCCGCATCCTGTATGAATATACGTCTGAAATCCTGTCTCAGCCCCTGTCTGCCCGTTCCTCCCGGATCATGGAAGAACTGATGTCCGAAACCATAGATTCCGGAACCGGACGAAAGGCATTCAGGGGATATACCAAGGACAGCGTTCTTTCAAAACTCGATCTCGGCGGCAAGACCGGCACCATTGACAATCATTCCCATGATGTCCGGTATGACTGGTTTGTCGGATTTGGCTCGGACAAACATGCCGAAGAAACCATTGTGGCATCGGTTGTGGTTGCCCATGAAAAATATATCGGTGTTCGGGCCGGACAATACGCCCGCATGCTGATTCGTGAATATTTCAATCAGTATTTCATCGCCAGGGAAAATAACGCCCGGGGGAAAAAAGTAAAACAGGAAAGTTGAAAGGAGGCGTCTGCCATGCCCGGATTTGAATGGTTTGGAGATGCGGAGCGAAAAGAAGTCATGGATGTTCTGGAAACCGGGGTTCTGTTTCGCTATGGATTCGATGCGATGCGAAACGGACACTGGAAGGCCAGAACGTTTGAAACCGAACTTTGTTCCCGGCTGGGTGTCGAATTCTGTCATCTGTGCGCCAGCGGAACCGCAGCACTGGCGACCGCATTGGCTGCCTGTGGTGTCGGCGCCGGGGATGAGGTCATCATACCACCATTTACATTTGTGGCAACGGTCGAGGCCGTTTTACAGGTCGGGGCCATACCGGTCTTTGCTGAAATCGACCAGACCCTGTGTCTGGACCCCCGGGATATTCCCTTTCGTATCACCAAAGCCACCCGGGCTGTCGTACCCGTGCATATGTGTGGCGCCATGGCCAGAATCGATCAGATCAAGCAGGTCTGCGATCAGCATGGCCTGATTCTGATCGAGGATGCCTGTCAGTCACTGGGGGCATCCTTTCAGGGAAAGTCATTGGGAACCTTCGGGCTTGCGGGCTGTTTTTCTTTTGATCCGGTCAAAACCGTTACCTGCGGCGAGGGTGGGGCAGTCATCACCCACGATTCAACCGTTTATCAGAATGCCCACCAGTATGCCGATCACGGCCATGATCACATCGGGAATGACCGGGGTCAGGAAAACCATCCGATTCTGGGAACGAATTACCGGATCAGCGAGCTGAACGCCGCGGTGGGACTGGCCCAGTTAAGAAAACTGGACGATATGCTGACGGTTCAGCGGAACCACAAGCAGGCTCTGAAAAATTGTCTTCACCAGTTTCAACCCGTCCAATTCCGGGATATTCCGGATGAAAGCGGAGATTCCGCCACGTTTCTGACATTTTTTATGCCATCTGAATCAGACGCCAGAAACATCACCACAGAACTTGGAAAAGCCGGTGTTGATGGCTGCGCCTACTGGTATGACAACAACTGGCATTATCTGAGAAAATGGCAGCATATCAAAAAGCTGATTTCATCGGCACGGATGCCGGTTCATCTGATTGACCCGCTGCCGGATTATGACCAAATCAACCTTCCCGGTTCAGACAGCCTGATGCGGCGTACCATTTCCATGCAAATCAAGCTTTCCTGGTCTTCAGACGAGATGTCCCGCCGGATGGCAGCCATTGAAACGGTCATGTCGCAATTTTCAGGGTAAATGGTCATGAGGCTGAAGACTGAAGGCTGAAGGCGCCGCATATCGTATCAGGCATGGCAGCCGTCTGACCGTCATACGGCCCCTCTCACCACCCAATACCGAATGTATTTTCACGCTTAAGGAGTGCAAACATGTTTCGCAATTTCAAGGTGGTATCCCATGTCGTTTATGGCAGGGGCAGCCTGAATCAACTGGATGACATCCTCTCGGCGCAACGACCGGATTCCACAGGTTTCATGGTGTTTCTTGTGGATGATGTGTTTACGGACAAACCGCTTGAAAAGTGCCTGCCTGTCAAACCCCGGGATTTGCTGATCCGGGTCAATGTGACTGATGAGCCCAAGACCACCTATGTGGATCACCTGCGGGACCAGGTCAGGGCGTTTTCCGACCGCTTGCCGTTTGGCGTTATTGGCATCGGCGGTGGCAGCGTCATGGATTTGGCAAAAGCCGTTTCCCTGATGCTGACCAATCCCGGATCATCTGCCGAATATCAGGGGTGGGATCTGATCAAAAATCCCGCCGTATATCATGTCGGGATTCCCACACTTTCCGGAACAGGGGCTGAAGTTTCCCGAACCACGGTATTGACCGGACCCGAAAAAAAACTGGGCATCAATTCGGATTACACGGTATTTGACCAGGTTGTTCTGGATCCGGACCTGATCGATGATGCTCCCAATCCACAACGATTTTACACGGGAATGGACTGCTATATTCACTGCATCGAGTCTTTGACCGGAACATATCTGAACATGTTCAGTCAGGCATATGGCGAAAAATCCCTGGAGCTCTGCCGGGATGTGTTTTTAAAAAACCCGGAAGACAGCAATGACCGGTTGATGATGGCATCCTATTTCGGAGGAATGAGCATTGCCTATTCACAGGTGGGAATTGCACATGCCCTGTCTTATGGGCTGGCGTTTGTGCTGGGCGTGCATCATGGAATCGGTAACGCCATTGTCTTTGATTATCTGGAAGAGTTTTATCCCGAAGGGGTCCGGGAATTCCGGCTGATGATGGACCGTCAGAATATTGAACTCCCCCGGAATTTGACCACCGGTCTGGAACCGGCCAAAATTGAAAAAATGATCGATGTAGCCCTGATCCTGGAACCGCTGTGGGAAAATGCGCTGGGTAAAAACTGGAAAACCATCATGACACGGGATCGGATCCGGAAACTGTATTTGCAGATATAAGCCACTTGGGGATGAGGCTTGAAAAATTTTGAAACCATCACATCAGCGCAAAGGAAACCGGACATGGTATTTGTAAAAAGGCGTTTCATGATGACAGCCAGAAGACTGATTTTTCAAATCTCACGCCTCAAATCCCGTTTTGGAATGTTTTTTTCTCAAATCCGGAATCTCAAATCCAGAATCTGTTTCGGTCGTCACCTTTCCCGTGTTCCGGATGGATCATGGGTCATTTTTCCGTTACAGCCCCTCACATTCTCCTGCGGTATTTCCGGCATCATCTGTTTCAAATCGCCACAGATTGCTCCGCGCCCCATTCAGACATCTGATCTGAATGGGGCGCTTTTACAAATCGAAACAAATGGATACAGATGCTGTACAGAAAAGGGGATTGATCTTCACTCCGGATTTCTGGGTGGCGAAGACGCGCTGGGTACGCTGAAAAATCAGGTTGATGAACTGAAGGCAACCGCCCGGCTTCAGGAAATTTTCAGCAATCCCAAACTGCAGAACGATCTGAGCCAAGTATCGGACCGCCTGAATGCCGTGATCCAGACAGAAACCCGGATGTTCAACAACCATATGGGGGAATTGGATTTTGGTGCAGTGGATATCCTGTCATCCCGTATCGAACTGGTCCGGGATATTGCCTGGCGGCTTCAATATGAAATATTGGCCCATATCGACACCATTCGGAATCTGATGGGCGCCTATCCCTGTGATCTGACCTGTTTTCAGACCTATCGGAATATGGATTCGGTATTGAGCAGCATTGACCGCCTGGAAGTCCGGGGACGGGATTCCGCCGGCATGTCCATCCTGTTCCGGATTGATCAAAATCATTTTGATGACTTCAGCCAGTCGCTTGCCCGTCAGGGGCTCAGCGCCGAATTTTCCCGGCGGATCAATCCGGCTGTTTTATCCAATCGCAGCATTGGCCTGAGACCGCCATCCGGGCACACATCATCCTGTGCGACACTGGCATTCACCTACAAAATTGCAGCAGAAATTGGTGCTCTGGGTGACAATGTGGCCTATCTCCGGCAGCAGATTCGGAATGATGCCATTATCAAAGCCCTGATCCACACCCCTCATGAAAGCACCATTACCGCACATACCCGATGGGCATCTGTTGGCGCCATCACCCTTCCCAACTGCCACCCGGTGGATAATGCCAGCCTGAACGGGTCGCTTGAAAAAACCGGCATCATTCATGCTTGCCTCAATGGGGATATCGACAACTACCGCGACCTGATCGCATCACTGACTGCCGAAGGGATTCATATTCCCCCCGAAATCACGACAGACACCAAAATTATTCCTCTTTTGATTCAGACGTATGTTCAGCAGGGCTTGCCGGTCGAAGAGGCATTTCGTCAGGCTGTCAACCGGTTTTACGGGTCTCATGCCATCATCATGCAGACGGACCTGTCACCGGGAAAACTGTTTCTGGCTCAAAAAGGCAGCGGGCAGGCACTATTTGTCGGTATGGGGGAGAGTCACTACATCCCGGCTTCCGAAGTCTATGGATTTATAGAAGAAACGCCTTACTATATTAAAATGGAGGGAGAAAAAACCCTGGAGACGAAAACCGGATCGACACAGGGCCAGATTTTTGTTCTGAATCAGAATGCGGGGGGTGGCATTGCGGGGATTCAGGCCTCGTATTATGACGGAACCCCAATTACCCTGGATGGGTCCCGTATTCAAAAAACCGAAATCACCTCCCGGGATATCGATCGGCAACATTACCCCCATTATTTTCTGAAAGAAATTTCCGAGGCGCCGACCTCTGTTGAAAAAACCCTTGTCAATCGATGGCGACTGATCGAAGCGGATCAGTTACCCTGTATCGATCTGAATGAGCGGGTGATCCCTCCGGAGTTGAAATCCGCCCTGATCCAGCAAACCATCCGCCGTATCTGGTTTATCGGCCAGGGAACCGCGGGTGTTGCGGCACAGGTATGCGCAGATATTCTGACCAGTTATCTGGGAGATTCCCTTCAGATTGCCGCCATGAAATCATCGGAGCTGAGCGGATTCAAAATGTCCGAACATGCCGGGGACATGTCCGATACCCTGGTCATCGCCATCAGCCAGTCCGGAACCACGGCAGACACCAACCGGACAGTCGATATGGTGCGGGAAAGAGGGGCCTTTGCCCTGGCGATTGTCAATCGCCGGGATTCGGATCTGACATTCAAGGTCAATGGCGTGATGTACACCAGCAGCGGCCGGGATATTGAAATGTCAGTTGCCTCCACCAAGGCTTTCTATGGCCAGATCGTTGCGGGCGCCATGCTGGGATTGTATCTTTCAGATGTTCTGAAGACAAAATCGAAACAGTGGATTGCCGGAGAGATTGACCATCTGCTGAAACTTCCGGATCAGATGCGCCAGATACTGGCCATGTCGGATTCGATTCGGGAATCTGCTGACCGGCTGGCCTTGAGCCGGATTTACTGGGCTGTTGTCGGAAGCGGCAACAACAAGGCATCTGCGGATGAAATCCGTATCAAGCTCAGTGAACTTTGCTACAAAACCATATCCTCCGACTATGTCGAGGATAAAAAACACATCGATCTGTCATCCGAGCCACTGATTCTGGTCTGCGCCGCCGGCAGCAGACAGACCGTCATCGGGGACATCGTCAAGGACACCGCCATATTCAAGGCCCATAAATCTGCCGTGGTTGTCATCGCAAATCAGGGAGAAAACCGGTTTGAGGCCTATGCCGACGACGTTTTTCATGTTCCGGTCGCCCCGCCCCATCTCTCCCCGATTCTCAACACACTGGTTGGACATGTCTGGGGATATCATGCGGCGCTTGCCATTCATGGGTGCTCCCGTTTTCTGTATGATTTCCGGGAAACTCTGATAAACACCGTTGAATCCGCGGCGCAAGATGGCATGGATGTCTATGAAATTGTGCTGGAAAAATCATTCCGGGAAAAAATTGCCATTTTTTATTATCAACTGCGCCAGAAACGGACGGAAAAACGGTTCTGCGCCGAAATCGGCGGAGAGGGAGCGCGGGATTTGCCGCTTCTGTTGAAATATCTTGCAGGACGTCTCCCTGTCGCCGATTTTGAAATGGATTTTGGCAGAAAAGGAACCGCCCGGAACATGCTCGACACCCTGATGGAAAGCCTGGGCCTGGCCATCAATCTGATGGCAAGACCCATCGATGCCATCAAACATCAGGCCAAAACTGTCACGGTCGGCACCAGCAGACTTTTGGAAAAACTGGAAGGGGTGCTGTTTGATACCCTGGAAACATATGGATTCAATCAAACCCATCTGACCCATGTCAATATACAGGTTTTAAAAAATCTTCAAGGTGTCATTCATCATGTTGAAGGGGCCATTCTGTATCGAATTCATGGCCTGAATGTTCTGGGCGAGCCAACCGACGCCACAACGATCCAGGTCATTCAAAAAACAGGAACCCTCTCTCCGCTGACGTCCCGTGTGGAAACCGACCCCAGACTGAAAGGAACAAAGCGGATCATTGCGCGTGAAGGCAATGTATTTATCGGAAGAGGACGCAAGGATGGCAGAAGCATTGTGATCATTCCGGTGTTGTCCGGTTCTCCCCCGAATGTCATGAATCACCAACTCCTGCTGCATGTCGCGTTTCAAACAGACGTGCCCCTTGATGCGCGGATCCGGGCACTGGGCGGCAAGCTGGAACGGCTGCGAAATATCGTTCAGGAAAACAGTGTGGTCTGGAAGGATGCCTATCTGGAACGGGTCAAACTGGCGGATCTCTTTGGCCAGTCGGCTGAAAAAACCGGAGAATTCATCGTTTCAAGCGTTTCCGGGATAAAGGATGACGGGTGACGAACCTGAACCCGTGCGAAAAAATAATCAGCCCCGAAATCCCGAATTATGGGTTATCGGAGTAGAAAACCTCTCTCATAATCAAAGTCAGGGGACCTTTTCAATTTATTCTGATTATAACGGATTTGGGTTTTCTATGATTGCGATGACAAAAATCCGATAAAGCTCCTTAGGAGCTTTCTGTTTGTAACACCCCCCTATTTCTTCAACCCCCGCGGGGGGTGACCTGTTGCCGATCGAAACAGGCCGCTCCGCTGGAGCTTGATGGAGTGTCATCCTTCCCGTGTTTTATTATTTCGAGGCGCAATCACTTCAGCCTTTCGGCCTGACAGATTGCTGTTCAACGTTTAACTCAGTGGATCCACCCTCTCTTGTCCAAGAATCCGCTACCCGGTGGCTGGCTAAACCTTCCGGGGCATGCTTCGCACCAGCTAAAATGCGTATCTCCTTCCTGCTGCCTTCCCAAAATCATTATCGTAAAAGCTAAAGTTGATGGCTGCGACAGTTTTTAAAACCACAAAGGACTTGAGGGGTAAATCAATCCCGTTGTAGATAAGTTGCTCAAAAATGCAAGATTCCGCCATTCCGGCGAAAGCCGGGCAAATGAAGCGATAGCGCTATACATCAGCAGTGCGCCAGAATGCCGGAAAGCATTTTTCGCAACCTGCTGTGGATTCCGTGTCAAGCCCGGAATGACGGCTATGCGCTATTATAGCCATTAGGCGTGGCTACAAAATAATTTTAACCCTACAACGCAATTTAGCAACAAT
>DFZE01000130.1 GCA_002382065.1 Desulfobacteraceae bacterium UBA4064 | reverse complement strand
GCAATCCAGTGGATTTATTTATTTCTGACAGCCTGACATAAGCTTCTGGATTTTAAATTTAAAAATTGATGAATAGCAATGATTCTGGTACAACTGGACCAAATATGAACCAAACCCGGGCAGTCTTGAGCTGGAACGAATTGAGAATATCCATCCAGAATCCATCATCCACAGACGCTTGGGAAAGTGGAGGTAACCTGATCCTTATGAAAAAAGTCGTTATATCTGTATTCGGTCCCGACAGGCCCGGCATTCTGGCCACAGTATCCGCTATCCTGTTTGAACAGGGCTGCAATATTGAAAATGTCACGCAAACCATTTTACAGTCCGAATTTTCCGGTATTTTCATCGCCGAAATCCCGGATGAAATGGCTGCAGAAACGCTTCATGATCTGCTGGAAAAAGCCATCAGCAAGATGGATCTCCAGGTTTATGTCAAGTACCTGAAAATCGGCCTGCCAGCACTTTCCGGAAAAACCAGCGAGCCCTTTGTCATTACTACCAGAGGACCGGACCGCAAAGGGCTTGTGGCCAAAATCACCCGGATCATCGCAAATTATGGGGTCAATGTCACCAATCTTCAGGCGGTATTCCGGGGCGGAGACAATCCATTTGACAACATGATGATTTATGAGGTGGATGTGCCATCGGATATTGACCAGCAGGCGTTTCATCTGGATCTCCGTCAACAGGCTGCCAAACTCGATCTGATTGTCAGTATTCAGCATCAGAAAATTTTTGAGGCGATCAATCGCGTATAACNNCCGGCGATTTCACAGGGAGTTTTTATGCTCAGCACCACAGAAGTCATTTCCACGCTGGAAATGCTCCAGAATGAACATCTGGATGTTCGAACCGTCACGTTGGGACTGAATCTTATGGATTGCGTCAGTGACAATCTGAATCAATTCAAAAACAACATCCATCGCCGGATCATGGACAAAGCCAGCCAACTGGTATCTGTTTGCGATCAAATCGGCAATACATACGGCATTCCGGTTGTCAACAAGCGGATTTCCGTCAGTCCGGTCGCGGTGATGGGCGCCTGTTTTTCAGCCGATCAACTGGTTCAGGTTGCCAAAACGTTGAACGATGCCGCCGCCGATGTTCAGGTTGATTTTATCGGCGGATTCACGGCTCTGGTCGAAAAAGGGGTGGCCCGCGGGGATCGCGCCCTGATCGAAGCCATCCCCCGGGCTCTGACGGAAACACAACGCCTCTGTGCATCGGTAAATGTGGCATCGACCCGGGCCGGTATCAATATGGATGCGGTCCTGATGATGGGCAATACCATCCGGGAGGCCGCCCGGCTGACTGCGGATCAGGATGGACTGGCTTGTGCCAAACTGTGCGTATTTGCCAACATTCCGGAAGACATTCCATTTATGGCAGGCGCCTATCTGGGTATCGGCGAGGCGGATGCGGTCATCAATGTGGGGGTCAGCGGACCGGGCGTGGTAAAAAAAGCGATCGATCGCGCACTGGCATCCGATCCGGAGTTGAATCTGGGCCAGATTTCCGAGATCATCAAACGGACCGCCTACAAGGTGACCCGTGTGGGTGAACTGATTGGCCGGGAAGTTGCCCAGAAACTGGGTATCCGTTTTGGCGTGGTGGATTTGAGTCTGGCGCCGACACCCAATGTGGGAGACAGTGTGGGTGAAATTTTTCAAAGCCTGGGTCTTGACAGTATCGGGGCTCCGGGCAGCACCGCAGCACTGGCCATGCTCAATGATGCGGTCAAGAAAGGCGGCGCATTTGCCAGCTCCCATGTCGGTGGACTGAGCGGCGCGTTCATTCCGGTCAGTGAGGATCTCAATATCGGCGAGGCGGTCAGAAAAGGATTTCTGAACCTGGAGAAACTGGAAGCCCTGACCAGTGTCTGTTCAGTTGGCCTGGATATGGTGGCCATACCCGGAGATACGTCGGCTGAAACCATTGCCGCAATCATTGCCGATGAAATGGCCATCGGGGTGATCAACAAAAAAACGACTGCAACCCGACTGATCCCGGTTCCGGGGAAAAAGGCCGGCGACAATGCCTTTTTTGGCGGGCTCCTGGGTCAGGCCCCCATCATGGCGGTCAACAACGGCGCCCGGGGCAACCGATTTATCCGCCTGGGCGGACTGATACCCGCGCCCATACACAGTTTGACAAATTAACTCCGGATTTTCTCCACCAACACCATTATGTTGAACAACATCCCCGAAAAACCGGTTTTGACAAAAACGCCGCAGGAAAATCTGAAACCGGAATACGGTGAAGTGGTGAAACTGCTGCTGCGGGACAATTTTCTCACGCCGCAACAGTTGCAGTATGCGCAGCGTATCCGCGCCAAACTCACCACACCCGAGCCGCTGATCCTGGTTTTGAAGGAACTCCGATACATCAGCGACGAGCAGATCCAGAAAACCGTACGGACCCATATCGCCTCCATCCGTATCGGGAGCCTGCTGGTGGAACTGGGTCTCATCAAGCCGGATGATCTGGAAGCGGGACTTGCCATCCAGGCAACCGAAACGCCCAAACGCAAACTGGGCGAAGTTCTGGTAACGCATCATTTTATCGATGAGCGCAAAATGATCGAGGTGCTGTCCATGCAACTGGGGTTTCCGAATGTGGACCCCGAGTTTACCGAAATTGATCGGAGCCTGCTGGGCCGAGTGTCATTTCAGGTGTGCTGGACCCATTATTTCATCCCCATCCGAAAGACCGGCAATGCCGTGCTTGTCGCGTTTGCCGATCCGCTGGACAGCCGGGATATCAACAAGGCCCGTGAGCTTTTCCAGAGCGAAATCACGCCCGCCATTGCCAGCAAGAAGTCCATCCAGGCCACCCTGCAGCAGTACCGGCCTACCGATTCTCACCGGCAAACCGCATCTGCCATTGGGGAAGAACCGGTTGTGGCCATTGTGGATGACATCATTCTCTCGGCCATCCGGGAAAAAAATGTCAGTGATATCCATATCGAACCCATGCGGGACCGATTGCGCATCCGGTTTCGCCTGGATGGTGTACTGGTCCACCACAAGGATTTTCCGGTGCGGCTGATACCCGCCATTACCAGTCGTTTCAAGATCCTTTGCGGCGCCAATATCGCTGAAAAAAGGCGCCACCAGGGCGGCCGGATCATCTTCAACAATGATGGCCGCGAGATGGACCTGCGGGTTTCCTTTTTCGTGACGATCCACGGTGAAAAGATCGTGTTGCGTCTTCTCAACCGCCAGAATGAGCTGCTCCGGATCGAAGACCTGGGCATGCAGCCGCGCATGCTGGAGCGTTTTCGGCTGGAAGCCCTGGAGACGCCCAGCGGTGTTCTGATCGTGACGGGTCCAACCGGTTCCGGAAAGACCACTACGGTTTACAGTTGCATCAACTATCTCAACAACCCGGATACCAGCATCATTACAGCCGAGGAACCGGTGGAATATATTGTTGAAGGCATTGCCCAGTGTTCCATCAACCCCGAGATCAACCTGACTTTCGAAGAAACCCTGCGTCACATCGTGCGCCAGGATCCGGATGTGGTGGTCATTGGTGAAATCCGCGACACCTACTCGGCCGAAGTTGCGGTTCAGGCAGCGCTGACCGGTCACAAGGTCCTGACCACGTTTCACACCGAGGACAGCATTGGCGGGCTGATCCGGCTGCTGAATATGGACATCGACGCGTTTCTCATTTCATCGACGGTCCTCTGCGTTGTTGCTCAGCGCCTCCTGCGTCGGGTCTGTAACAAATGCGCCGCTCCCTATCAGCCGACCACGGCCGATCTGCTTCGCCTGGGGTATACACCACAGAACCTTGCCGGATCAGCCTTTCGCAGGGGGCGTGGATGTATTGATTGTCGTCATACCGGCTACAGGGGACGGATCGCCATTTACGAAATATTGATTCTGAATGAGGATGTGCGGGACGGGCTTCTCGATCATAAAGCCGGTCATCAGATCCGCAAGATCAGCATTGAATCCACGGGGCTGGTAACCCTGCTGGAAGACGGCATTCTCAAGGCAGCCACCGGCATCACCACCATCGATGAGATACTGCGCTGCCTGCCGAGGCTGATCAAACCGAGACCGCTGCATGAAATCCGGCGGTTGCTGGGGGAATAGACAGTGAATTCGAACAACTCTTTTCTTGACATTGTTCAGGCGTATCTCAAAAGCGGCAAAGTCGTGCTGCCCGTATTCAATCAGATCAGCCTGCAGGTTCAGCAGGAAATCGCCAAACCGGATCCGGACACACGCCTGATCGAAAAAATCATTTGCACCGATCAGGCCCTTGCGGTCCAGGTTCTTCGAACAGCCAATTCAGCTTTTTTCAGGGGTCTGAACAAGGTCAACACCATCCGGGAGGCAATCACCCGTCTGGGCGTCAATGAGGTGGCCAACATCGTCACCCTTTCGGCCCAACGGGCCAATTTCCGGTCACAGGATCCATTTGTGTCGGATCTGATGAAAAAACTGTGGCAGCATTCGGTGATCTGCGCCATAGGCGCACAGTGGCTGGCCCGTCAGCTCAAATTTGACACCCTGGTCATGGAGGCGTTTACTGCCGGCCTTCTGCATGACATCGGAAAACTGCTGATTCTGAAAATCATCGAAGCCATCAAAGCATCAAAGACCATCAAGGTTCAACCGTCCAATATCTTTGTGCACGAAGCAATGAACATTCTGCACGCCGAACAGGGCTATCAACTGAGCAAAATCTGGCATCTGCCCGAAACATATTGCCATGTCATTCAGGCCCATCACGATACCGAGATCAATGCCAACGACACCCTTCTGATCCTGGTACGCATGAGTAACAATGCCTGCAACAAGATGGAAATCGGCCTGAGAGCCGACCCCGAACTCTCACTTGAAACCACGCCCGAGGCCAATCTGCTGGGGCTGAACGGCATTTTTCTGGCGCGGCTGGAAATCCAGATGGAGGATTCTCTTGCGTTGACCGGCCAGGTTTGACTTTTTTGATCGGTAGGGGCGGTTCGCGAACCGTCCCTACGCCATCCGACCGATTACCTTACCGAATACCCGAAGGCACAGAGGAAAGGCACAAAATGGCAAGGGTGTGAGGGTGTTTCACCCCTCTACCCCTATCGCCTTTATTTTTGCAGTCATCGATCGACAATTCAGGAAATACGCATTCGTATCTTTTCTCCTGGGTCGGGGGAGGCTGATGGTGATGTCTTCCCGGATACGGCCGGGGCCTTTTTCAAAAAGAAGGATCCGTTCGGCCAACAATACCGCCTCACCCACATCATGGGTAACGAAAAGAATGGTGTGTTTGAATTTCTGCCACAGGGCCAGCAACAGATTTTGCATTTCTTCCCGTGTCTGGGCATCCAGCGCGGCAAAGGGTTCGTCCATGAGAAGCACCTCTGGCTGCAGAATCAGGACCCGCGCCAGAGACACCCGCTGTTTCATGCCGCCGGAGATTTCCTGGGGCAGGTAATTTTCAAAATCCGTCAAATCGACAAGTGACAGGAATCGGTCGATTTCGCGTTTCTTTGTATCACGGTCCATTCGGCGGTCTTTCAACCCAAAAGCGATGTTTTCCCGGACGGTCAGCCACGGAAATAACGCATCCTCCTGGAATACCATACAGCGGTCCGGTCCGGGCCGCCTGACCGGTCGACCGTTCAACCGTACGCTGCCGCTCGTCGGCGGCATGAAACCCGCCAGGATTTTAAGCAGGGTGGATTTGCCGCATCCGCTCTGGCCCAATATGCAGATCATTTCCCCACGCCGAGCCATAAAGGTGATGTCCTTCAGGACGCTGACGTCACCCGATCCATTCGTTTTAAACCGCTTGCACAATTGGTCGATTTCAAAAACCACCGGGGCCTGGCTTGGCTGCGGTTCGTTTTTTACAATGTGTAGTCGGGTTCTCACGGATGCCTCCTGGCGCTTTTAAAGCATAGCCTTAAGAACTGGTGCAATCCCACATCGCACAGGCGGCCAATAATTGCGATCAATATGATACCCACCACAATGATGTCGATGCGGCCGAGCATGCGGGCATCCATAATCAGCGCACCCAGGCCGTCCGGCACACCGGTCAATTCACCCAGCACCAGGTATGCCCAGGAGATGCCCATACCAAGGCGCAGCCCGGCAATGATGTGCGGCATGGCCGCCGGCAGCAGAATCGCAAAGGTTCCCCGCAGGCGCCGAACCCCCATCATGGCGCCGGCCTGCAACAGAATTGGACTGACCTGACGGACACCGGCTTCCGTGTTAAGGTAAATCGGGAAAAAGGCCGCCAGAGCCACCAGAAAGACAGTCGTTTTGATGCCGATGCCGAACCAGATCATTGCCAGGGGGAGCCAACTGATGCCGGGAACCGCCCGCAGCGCGTTTATGGTGGTGCTCAATATCCGATTGACCACTATCAGTCTGCCGGAAACAGCACCCAGCGGAATGCCCACCGCCACCGCAAGACCGAAGCCCAGCATCACCCGCATCGTACTGGCCAAAAAATCTTCCAGGAATCTTCCCGCGTATGCCCCCTGCCCGGCTTCTTTGAATATATATTGGAATGCCGTTGCAAATACGTCCCCGGGATGCGGGAGCAGATAGGCGGGCGCCATGCCGGTACCGCTTACCACGGACCAGATCAGAATAAACAGTCCGGGCAGAACCCAGGGAAGCGCCCGGCTCTGCCATGGGCCTGTCGAAGAGCGATCAATCATTTGAGTTTTTCCTTTGCCTGTCTGACAAATGAGAGATCAAACAGGCGATCATAATCGGGCTGTTGTTCGATAATGCCCAATACCTGCATACGACTGCCCAGGGCTTTGGCTTTTGCAATGTAGGCATTATCCATTTCCCAGGCCAGCTCCATGTTTGGCGCAGCCGCATCCAGTACATCTATCGGAGTCCCGAATTCAGATGCCCGCCTCAGCCACACATCCGGATGGCCGGTGAGATATTTTGTGGCCCTGGCATGGGCGAGCACCAGTTCGGCCACCTGTTGGGGATTTTTTTCAATGGCAGATCGTTTCACCATCATCCCGGCGTTGATCGTACCCACCGAGTCTCCAAAGTAGGGGTAAGACAGGATTCTGCCGTACCCCTGCTTCACGGCTACTGTTGGAAAAGGCTCACCGGAAAGAAAGGCGTCAATGCTGTCTCGGGCCAGCGCCGTTCCCATGTCGAAGAAATCAATCCGAATGAGTGTGACATCTTTTTCCGGCGAAATACCGTTTCGCACCAGCGTTTCCCGAAGCAGGATTTCATGCATGGTTCCCGGGACATAGCCGATTGTTTTTCCTTTGAGGTCTGTCTCGGACTGAATCGGACCGTCTTTTTTCACCACCAACGCAGAAGATTTGTTGCACAAGGCAGCCACGACCACAACGGGTTGACCTGCCGAAGCGGAATAGATGGCGTGGACAATTGTGGCGCCACACATGTCGAGGCTTCCGGCAAGCAGTGCCGTTTTTTGATCCGCCGGGTTGGTAAACGCAAAGACCCGGCTTTTCATGGATTCGGGAAGAAACCGGTCGTAAAAAAAAGGCTGGATCGTCTGTGGTGTTTTCCAGGTTCCGATGGAAATCGGCTCGCCGGCAAAAGACCCCAGCGGGGATAACGACAAGATCAGAATCAGGATCGCAGTCATTCGAATTCGTTTATTGAAAAGCCGCATGAAAGTTCTCCTTTTTGGGGATGGTCGTCGTATTCACAGTACTGCTGCTGATGGCGCCATTTCAAAACAGTTGGAACGGGATCGGGGATCCCATTCCATTTCCCGTTGCATTTTCTGGCAGATTTCGATGCCGGTACCGCGGCCCTTTTCGGTGTCGGCTTCGCCATCCCGGGGACTTGCGCCCACTTCGGGGAAAAAGAGGTTGGCGCCGGCGATAAGAGATGCCGAGTGGGGTTCATGGGTGCAGTGCGCCTTGGGCACATCCCCCATGACCAGGCGGCTGATGGCCACAAGACGCGCCATTTCCAATTCGGTGATCATGCCGAAACGCTCCATGGGAGAACCCGGAAAATTGATCCGCCGCATGATCCCGCTGTAAACGGCCCCGTTATCCCGGGCCAGGAACATCAGATCCACGATTTCTTCCGCCGAATGCTCCGGTCCCGCCGGTTCCACGCAATTCATCCACAGCAGGCCGACATCGTTGAGCACCTGTATCGTATGGATGCGCTTTTCCCGTTTCAGGGGAGTGTCTTTGCCTTCTCCGAGACGGACTGCGTGATAGGCCCCGACAAACCCGGCATCCAGCAACGCCTCTCCCTCACGGTGCGAGATATCCCGTGTGTTGGCCACCAGGGGGACGGCAGTTATTTTGCGGAGCATGCGACCGACCTCAAGCAGCCGCTCGAAGGGGTATGCACCGGTGGTCATGAGGTTCAGGGCATCGGCGCCATGCGTCTCCGCCTGTTTGGCCCATGCAATCACCTGCTCCATCGAAAACTCTATTTTTTCCCTGAAAATATCGGCCTTGCGCGTCAGGCTGCAAAACAGGCAATCCATGGGGCAGGGCTCGACATTGAGCCCGATATGGAAGTGGTTCTCACCCTTCCCGCCGAATTGCGATCGGGACATCCGGTTGGCCGCTTCCATCAACGCATAGCACGCCTTTGTGTGCAGACCCACCCGCATCAGCGTCAATGCCTCATTTCCGGTGAGGGGTGACATGTCTTCGGCTTTTAACAAAATTTCTTTAAAACGAGGTTCCAGCTCCGATATCATCACTGTTCAGTCCTCCAATTTTTTGGTAGCGTAGAAAAAGAGAGACCTGAGGCATGAAATAGCAAAAATTGCCCTCCCTTTTATAGTAATA
>DFZE01000065.1:24606-31953 GCA_002382065.1 Desulfobacteraceae bacterium UBA4064 | reverse complement strand
CCGGAATGATTCATGATCATTTACCGTTACAATGCATTCAGTATTGAGAATCCGCCAGGCCGCCTGACAGCTTTGCCGCAGGCTTTTTCATCCTTCATCCTTCCGCCTTCATCCTTTTCTCTACCTCCCCATTCAATCCGGAATAATTCCGGTATAAAGCGTCAGATCAAGCCCGCCATGAACAATTGCATGGCGCGTCAACTGCATAGGATACCGTTTGGGGAAAATATCATGCGGGGTCATCAGGGCCAGCTTCCATCCCCTGAAATCCGTTGTCAGTTTTTTCATGATCTCCTGACAGATTTCCCGGCTTTCTTTTATTTGCCCCATGCGAAGTCCATAGGGTGGATTCAGGACCACCAGTCCGGTCCGGCCGAATTTGCCGGGATGAATATTAAAAAAATCATCCCTGGCGGTTTGAATGCACGTGAAAAAATCATGGGCTTCAAGGGTTTGATTGAGCAGGTTTAAGGCCTTTTCTGACTGGTCCGATGCAAAGATGATGGGCTTTGGCTGCAATACAATCTCTTTTTCGGCCTGATGGCGAAGATGCATCCACTGTTTGGGTCTGAATCCGGGCCAGCCTTCAAACGCAAAGGATCGCAGCCATCCCGGGGGAATGTTCTGGGCCATCATTGCCGCTTCCAGAGAAAATGTGCCGGAGCCGCACATTGGATCGATCAGGGGCCCGGTTCCGGTATATCCGGCCAGTTTCAACGTTGCCGCTGCCAGGGTTTCCCGAAGGGGTGCGGGGCCGCCAGTGATTTTGATGCCCCTTTTGTACAGGGGAAGGCCGCTCGTGTCAATGGACAGGATAAACCGGTCATTGACTGCGCGGACAAATAGCTGCTGTAAGAAAACGGAAGATGCATCCCGGTCTGTTTTTCCGGTATCGGCCGGCGGATCTTCCACGATTGAAATGTGCGCTGCAATGCCATCCCGAATACGGATTCCAATGGCGTCTGTATGATACAACCGGGAATGATGGGTCGATACATGGATGATCAACCGGCAAGCATTCGGCAGAAACAGTTCCCAGGGGAATTCCGAAATTTTTCTGGAAAGACGGCCGAAATCGGTGGCGGAAAATTGTGTCAGCCGCATGAGAATCCGGGTGGCAATCCGGTGATGCAGGTTGGCCTGATATGCCCCGGGCAACCGGGATGAAAAATCAACACCACCGCCTGTTTCCATTACATTTCCGGATAAATGCAATGATGTCAGATCCTGATGGCAAAGCGTTTCCATGCCCGGTGCACAAACGGCAAAAAAATCATGCATGGGGCCGTTGACCCGGCGTCGAATGCGTTTTTCCAATGAATGAGTGGTGGATGGGGTGTTCACATGAAAGTTTATAGTGCCATTGAATCCGGAAATCAACGGTAAACCCCAATTCGACAGGGTTGACTCCCTTTGGTCTTTCAGATATACGAACCAGAAGGTTTTCAGGCTGAGGGCTGAAGACTGAAGACACCGCACACAGCATTCAGGCCAAGCAGTCGCTGGACGGTCAGGCAGCCTCTCGATACGCAATACTCATATCTCACACTGTTTTCATGGCAATGCTCATGCATCATTCCGGGTACTTCAACACTTATATAAAAATGACATTTACCGCTTTCAACTCAAAACTCAAAACCCAGAACTCAAAACTTTACTGACCAATTCATGCGAATTGCCTGCAAAAATCTGACATATCAATACCCCCGGACAGACGCTTGTATTTTTAACAACCTGTCATGCGAATTTCCCCGACCCGGATTTCATGCGCTGTTCGGCCAGTCGGGTGTCGGCAAAACGACCCTGGCCAGAATACTTTCCGGCATGATCCCGGTCTCCGGTGAATTCATCGATCACACCGATGTTCAGACCGTGCTCTACACGCATAACACGGAACGGCTGCCGGGATGGTCAGGTGTCGGGAGCATGATTGAATCTGTGACGCCGGTGGATTTCCGGAAGAAAATGCGCAAGCTGATCGATGCCTTCGGGCTGACGCCCGTTCTGGAATCCCGGTTTGACCACCTGTCTCTGGGGCAGAAGAACCGGGTTAACCTGACCCGGTATCTGCTTCAAGAGTTCGATATGCTGATCATGGATGAGAGCCTGGCCAATGTGGATGAATCCATGCGGGGAAAAATTATTGGTACCATCAAACAATGGTTCCCTGAAAAATGTTTTGTTTATATCAGTCACAACATGGTGGAGGTCAGCCGGTTCTGCGATCATATCGTGGTGGTTCGGGGGGCCCATCGGGTTCCGCAGGCCGTCGCTATAACCGGCATGAATGATTTTGGAAGTGCACCGGCTGCCCCATTGAAGGGCATGGAGCAGATCATGCTGGAGTTGGCCCATGCTTCGTAACCGGATGATCCAGTTTTTTCTGATTTATCTGGCAGGAATACTGTTTCTGTTAAGCGTCAAATACGCCCTGAATCTCTCCGATTATGTCATCCCGGCCCCAATGGAAATTGGCCTGACTGCAAAAGCGGTCGGAATCCGGTATGTTGATGATGTTTTAAATACCGTGGTCATTGCTGTCCTGGGGCATATCATTTCAATCATTCTGGCATTTTCCGTCGGCATTCTGGGCGGGCAGAAAAGCTGGGCAGGGGCACTGGTCAAAACCACCGCCTATAACATTCAGGCATATCCGATTGTTGCCGTTGCGCCCCTGATATTCATTCTTTTGGGAGACGGCCTGCTCTCCAGACTGATCATTTCGGTCATGATCTGCTATTTTCCCCTGTTGCTGTCGGTGATGGGCGTGTTATCCGAGCCGATTGAAAGCATTGAACATTTTTATCGGGTTACGCGTAAATTAACCTGGAAACTTCAGGTTAAAATTCGGATATTTGAAAATATCAGCACACTTTCAACCGTGATTGTCGGCAGCGCCACCATGGCCATGGTCGGAACCATTGTCGCCGAGTTTGTGGCATCCAATGCCGGAATTGGTTACAGCATTCGCATTGCGCTGTATCAGAGCGATATGGCCAAAATTCTGATTGCGCTGTTCTGGATCGGCATTTGCACATCCGGATACCTGACCGGCATCGAGCTGATCGGCAACTCTGTTCATAAACGGCTCAAGGCGGTGTAGAGGGACAGGGGCAAAGTGACAAAGGGGCAGAGGCACAAAGTTCGGCTGATTTGCCGGATCGCTTGTTCATCAGGGCCGGCAAAGAAGTTTTGGCAGGAATGCATTGTGCCTCTTTGCCCCTACGCCCCTTCGTCACCTTGCCCCTTGCTCTTCCCCGTCAGCTTTTCCATCAGGGTTTTTCGGGTTTCGACAACCTCGGCGTCCGGATCAAACACATAGCCGATTGAACGAAGACTTTTGAAATATTGGGGATATTTGGGATTGACTTCAAAGTATTTTCGAAACCGGACAATGAAATTATCCACGGTTCGGGTGGTGGTATCCCGGGTGTATCCCCACCCGATTTCCAGAAGCTGATTTCGTGTCAGGGGTTTCCCCTTGTTTGTGACAAAAAGTTTCAGCAGCCGGACTTCCTGTTCGGTCAATGAAATCTGTCCGGTTTGACCGACCGCCATGGAACGCTCAAAATCAATCTGATTGGTCCCGAAGCGAAAAACAGGCGGAACAGATGCCGTGATCGATTCATGCCGGGAGGCCTGCCGATACCAGTCCATCCGGGTCAGCAGCCGTTCAATTCTCAAAAGAAATTCTTCCAGATCAAATGGCTTTGTCAAATAGTCATCCACGCCGCAGGATAACCCCTTTATTTTGTCCTCGGGCGCGGTCCTTGCAGACAGAATCAGAATCGGAAGCTGTTCATCTTCCAACCGGATATTCTGAAGGACAGACAGTCCGTCAATCCCCGGAAGCATGATATCCAGAACAATCAGATCCGGATGCCAGCTTTTCCATTTGTGAATTCCGCTGATTCCGTTGGCTTCAATGTTCACGTCATATCCCTGCAGGACAAGATTCAGTTTGAGTCCTTCCGCGATATGAAGATCATCTTCAATGATCAGAATCCGTTTTTTTCGGGATGTATCCATTTAAATCCTCTTGTGGGGCAGCATGATCGTGAATACCGATCCCTGACCGATTCCCCGGCTTTCGGCAATAATTTTACCCTTGTGAATCCGAACGATGCTTTTCACCAGGTAAAGACCCAGTCCGGTTCCTTTCGCTTTCAGCTCTTCCCGCCCCTCTCCCTGATAGAATTTTCTGAAAATCTTTTTGATTTCGGATTTTTTTAGACCAATGCCGTTGTCCTGAAATCGCAGCAGCAGATGGCGACTGGTCGACTCCAGGGTGATCACGACCTGCGGCGCTTCCGACTCGTTGTAGTGGATAGCATTGGTCAACAGGTTCATCAACAGGATTTCAAACAATGATGGATTTATGGGATAATAAAATGGACGATTGGCAGGCGGAGCGAACCGGATTTCAGATTTCCGGAACAAATCCATGTGATTTTTCAAAAACCGCTGAATCACATCTGCCAGATCCAGCATCGCCAGTTCTTCCTGATATCCGCCGCTTTCCATCTTGGCAATGCTCAATATCCGGTTGATGGTATGGGTCAGCCGGGTGATATCCTGAATCATGTACCGGATGTATTTCAACTGTTCCGGCATGTACAACTCATATTTCAGGGCGGTATCCAGATAGAGCTTGAGGGAGGTGACCGGAGTTTTCAGCTCGTGGGTGAATGTGTTGATAAAATTCTGCTGAAGGCGATACAGCCGGCTGATCTTTTGATTATATAGAAAGATGATGAATATTCCGGTCATAATGATGCCCACCAGAATGGACAGCACCATGATCACCACCCATGCCCGGGATT
Organism: Desulfobacteraceae bacterium UBA4064; assembly: GCA_002382065.1. Taxonomy (GTDB): domain Bacteria; phylum Desulfobacterota; class Desulfobacteria; order Desulfobacterales; family Desulfatirhabdiaceae; genus UBA4064. Next base: position 27,130 of record DFZE01000065.1, on the reverse strand, counting down.
TCAAAAACTGACTGCGATCCAGATCAAATCGCAGCAGAATGGACTCCAGGTCGGTGTTAACCTCCATATACCAATATATATATAAAAACAGCGATGCGATCAGGGCTGTCGTGGAAAAGATGAATACAAAAAGAGGATGTAACATCCAACGGGATCGAATCATGGTGCTCCTGACTGTTTAATGTAAAAAAAATGTCATGGATGAAAAGCAGGCTGTTTTTGTTTCCGGGATGATTTATAATCTATAATCACAAACAATTGCAGTTCTGACATAACGAAAGGAATTTGGATATGGTTTCCTCGGCTTTCGGGTTTTTTCGGGGCAGCGTGTCCCTGCTACTGTATTTCCTCAACACCCTGGTTCTGACCCCGCCCCTGATTCTACTGTCTTTTACCAAGTTCTTGATTCCATTGACATTCTGGCGAAAAATATGTGACCGGATGCTCAACGGCATCGCCGGTCTCTGGATCAGCATCAACAACTGGAATATCCAGGTTACCAATTCCATTCGGTGGGATGTGGCCGGGTTGGATTCGCTTGAGATAAACCAGTGGTATATGGTGGTTGCCAATCATCAGTCCTGGGTTGATATTCTGGTTCTTCAAAAGATATTTCACCGGAAGATACCATTTTTAAAATTTTTTTTAAAGAAAGAGCTGATTTGGGTCCCATTTTTGGGCCTGGCATGGTGGGCGCTCGATTTTCCGTTCATGAAACGGTATTCAAGTGATTTTTTAAAGAAAAACCCGCATTTAAAAGGAAAAGATCTTGAAATAACCCGAAAGGCCTGTGAAAAGTTCAAGCATATTCCGGTCTCTGTCATGAATTTTGCAGAAGGAACCCGGTTTACACCGGAAAAACATCAGCGTCAGCAGTCGCCGTACCGGTATCTGCTCAAACCCAAAGCCGGCGGCATTGCATTTGTCATGGCGGCCATGGGAGATCAGATGAACCGAATCCTCAATGTTACGATTGCCTATCCACATGGCGCCAAAAGTTTTTGGGACTTTTTACGCGGCAAGGTCAGGGAAATCAAAATAACGGTTGAATCAAAACCGATCAGTGCCGAACTGATTGGCGACTATTTCAATGATGACAATTTTCGGGTCGAATTCCAGAATCATCTGAACCGGTTATGGGAAGAAAAGGATCTGCGGCTCAACATGATGCAAAAGCAGATTGAATACAATCCGTCATGACAGTGCCATCGGCAGTCTGTGTCCGGCATGCTTATTCGGACTTGACGAAAATTTTCCAAATGCGTAATGTTCGTAAAAGAGGCGATCAGGCAGCCTTGGCTGCTTCTCAATACTCACGACTCAACGCTCAATACTGATTGTATTTTCCCGATAAACCGATCCAAAACATCGACAACCCGGAGAACCATCATGTCTCATCACGATCACAGCGATCATCATCATACAGACCCTCACCATCACCACCATGACCACGAACATCACGAACCCTCCGCAGAGATGCCGTTTTCGGAAAAGATGGCCAAGCTCCTCCAGCACTGGATAAAACACAATTCCGATCATGCGGTTACCTATCAGGAATGGGCGGCTAAATCGCGGGAGAATGGCCTGTCCGATCTGGCTGAGAGAATTGAACAGATTGCTGAAATGACGCAACAGATCAATGAAAAATTGAGCCAGGCACAGAATCTGGTTCCGGGGAAACCCGTTTAAGGCTCAATTTCCTCCCAGGCAAATATATCACGGGTCAAAATCGTCCGACAGGTCTTTGCCATATGAACGGATTGGCTGCGGGTCATGTTCATCATCAGCATGGACAGTCCGGACAATGCCAGCATGGGGATCCAGGCGCATTCCATCACCGCTTTCCGGTTTACATCCCTTTCTCCGGCCGTCAGATTGGACAGACCCGCCAGGGTGCGGACCGGAAAATCCAGAACATCCGGTAACTGTTGAATGACAGACAAAATTGACCGATTCTGAGCAAGACCGTTTTGCCAGGAAACCGGGACAAGCACAGGGTCAATGATCAGATGTTCCTTCGGGAGCCCGGCCCTCCGGCATGCCCCGTACAATTCAATGGCTGCCTCAATTCTTCCGTCCCCATCTGCTGGAACATGGCCATCCGGATTCAGCAGGAACCCGATGGCATCCACCTGAAACCGGACCGCGAGGGGCAGGATGTATTCCAGTTTTCGGGGTTCCAGTGAAATGCCGTTGATGATCGCGGTTTTTGTATTGGCCAACAGTCCGGCTTCAATGGCTTTGGGATTGGTTGTATCAATCAGAACCGGCAAATCGGTTGTATCCTGAATTGTACGGACCAGAAAATCCATGATCTGCTCCGGATTCCGGTTTAACGGACCCGCATTGATGTCGATAAGATTTGCACCGGCATCCTCGCAAAACCGAACCCATTTTTGAATGGGAAAGGCATTCCGGTTTTCCATGGCCTCGAATATGATCCGGTCAAGGGGCTGAATATTGTCGGCAATCAGATGCATGGGATAATTTATTCCTTTATTATATATAGTGTTTGAACGAAAAC
>DFZE01000065.1:0-24545 GCA_002382065.1 Desulfobacteraceae bacterium UBA4064 | reverse complement strand
GGGTTTCCGTTCAGGCGCTATATAGTACATATCGACTTTCAAGAGTCTGAAGTCACACCGATCACCCCATTTATCACAAAATCCCCAATCTTCCCATATCAAATCTGTCATCCCCTGTTTTTCAAACCAGCCATTTACTTGCCAACATAATAAATTTTCTTGACACAGGGTTAAAAATGGTTTTGTATCATTTCAACGTGGTGTAATGTGGAGTAAAGGGGAGGAAAGTGTTTCGAGGCTCAAGTTTTCATACCATCGATGAAAAAGGCCGGATGATCATTCCATCCCGGTTTAAAGAGCTGATCCGGGCCAGCGGCAGTGATGCCGCCATGATTTCCAGGCTGGAGAAGTTTCTGGTGGTTTATACCCTGCCGGAATGGGCTGTAATTGAAAACCGGATTCTATCGATGGTTGAAAAAGATGACAGCATGAGACGCTTCAGACGAATTTTTATTGGCGGTGCATTTGAATGCCCCTGTGACCGTCAGGGGCGGATTCTGATTCCCGCCAGTCTGCGGGAATATGCGGAACTGAATCGGGAAATCGTTCTGGTTGGCAATCTGGATCATTTTGAAATCTGGTCCCAGAGTAACTGGAATCGGGAAAATGAGCAAATGGAAATGGATTTTCAGAATGAGGAGGTTCGCAACAAAATCGCAGGACTTGGATTATAGCGGATGTATATTTCCCATCCATCGGCCCTGCTGACGGAAACCCTTTTTTATCTGAATATCCGGCCCGGAAAAATTTATGTGGATTGCACCCTTGGCGGTTCGGGGCATGCCGCCGCCATCTGTCAGAAAATGGGGCAAGAAGGCAGGCTGATTGGTCTGGACCAGGACCGGGACGCCATTATGCATGCCAAAGAGATTTTGAAGCCCTTTGAGAAAAACATCGATCTGTTTCATTGCAATTATACGGACCTGGGCGGTGTTCTGGCCAGTCTGAATATTTCCGGTGTGGATGGTATCCTGATGGACCTGGGCCTTTCGCTGCATCAACTGGCAGGAAGCGGACGCGGATTCAGTTTCAAAAACCCTGAACCCTTGGACATGCGGATGGACATCCGGTCCGGAACGACGGCGCGATCCATCATCGAAACACGGGACGCGTCCGAGATGGCCGATCTTTTTTTCAAACTGGGAGAAGAACGGTATTCGCGGTCCATAGCGCGTCATATTGTGGAAAAACGCAGACAGCAGCCGATTGAAACCAGCAAACAACTGGCCGATATTGTCTGTGAGGCAATTCCGGCCAAAGGACGGAGTCAGCACATCCATCCGGCGACACGGGTATTCATGGCGCTTCGAATTGCCGTCAATCAGGAATTGGAGCGACTGGTGGAATTTCTGGACCGGGTACCCGATCTGCTGAACAGCGGGGGGCGATTGTGTGTTTTGTCGTTTCATTCTCTGGAGGATCGTATCGTAAAACAGCGGATTCGGGATTTGGAGGGGGCCTGTGTGTGCCCCCCGGACTTTCCGGTATGCTCGTGTCATCGCACACCCGTGATGCGGGTCATCACCCGGAAACCGGTCAGGCCTTCCGCCGCGGAAATTGACAGAAATCCACTGGCCAGAAGCACCCGTCTCCGGGCCGCCGAAAAGTTGTAGAAATAGGCTGAAGGCTGAAGACTGAAGGGTCAAGGTGAAATGACAGTTACCGATTTAACCCAAAACGCAAAACCTGAGACCCCAAACCGGGTTAAAACGTGATCGCAATGACAGACCGGGATACAAAACCCGCTGTAAACCGCCGGATGATTGTTCTGGTAATGCTGTTGAGCATCCTGATTCTGGAAGGGCTGTTTTTTATCTGGTGCCAAACCCAATGTGTGCAGATCGGGTATGAAATGGCCCGGGAGAGTGAAACCTATCGCAGTCTGGTTGCGATGGAGAATAATCTGCGGGTGGAGCTGTCCCGCCTCCGGTCGCCGGAGCGGATTGCCGAAATTGCCCGCACGCAACTACAACTTGAACTACCTGACCCTGAACGGATGTATGTGCTCCCATGAGAAATGATACCGAAAAATTTACAAAAAAACGAATTCGTTTCCTTGGCTGGGGGTTTTTTCTCATTTTTATGATCATCGGGGGAAAAGCATTTTATTATCAGGTTGTCATCAGCCAATGGCTTTCGGAAAAAGCCCTGAGGCAATATGAAAGAGAGTTTGTCTATTCGGGAAAGCGGGGTGCGATCCTGGATGCGTCCGGCAGACATCTGGCTGTCAGCATCGATGCCGAATCCGTTGGTGTCCACCCCAAACAGATCAAAAATGCTGCCATGACCGCAAAAATCCTTTCCGATGCCCTGAATATTTCCCAGAAAGAGTTGATCGCCCGGTTTTCATCAGAAAAACGACCATTTATTTGGGTCAAGCGCAAAGTGACGCCCAAGGAGGTCAGCCTGGTCAAAGCCTTCAATCTGCCGGGTGTGGTCTTCAAATCCGAACATAAACGGTATTATCCCAACAAATTTCTGGCTTCCCAGGTTCTGGGTTTTGTTGATATCGACAATCGGGGACTGGCCGGAATCGAGTTGACCTATGATGAGGTGTTGAAGGGGTATCAGGACAGCATCAAAGTTCGACGGGATGCCCTGGGACACAGTTTTGAATCGGAAGGAACCATTGTTCCCGATTATAACGGAAATACGCTGGTTCTGACCATCGACGCCATGATTCAATACAGTGCCGAAAAGGCGCTGGAATTCGCAGTGACAGAATTCGGGGCCAAATCGGGCATGGTACTGGTATCATCTCCCCGGACCGGCGATATTCTTGCAATGGCGCACTATCCGGCATATAATTTGAATTCGCATTCGGATTATGACAAAAATTTGTGGCGGGCGCGGTCTGTGACCGATCCATTTGAACCCGGGTCCACCATGAAAATTTTCAGCGCGGCAGCAGCCATCGACTCGGGTTTGTGCAAACCCCAAACCGAATTTTACTGTGAAAACGGGGCCTATCGTGTGGGTTCCAATACGGTTCATGACACCCATGCCTATGGTACATTGACCCTGCAGGAAATTGTCAAATACTCCAGCAACATCGGCGCCATCAAGATCGGGCAGTTCATTGGGGAAGAGACACTGTATAATACCCTGAGAAGGTTCGGATTTGGAGAAAAAACCGGTCTGGCGTTATCCGGAGAATCATCCGGGACACTGGCCCACTTCAGGAAATGGCGAAAAATTGATGCCGGAACCATTGCATTTGGCCAGGGTGTTTCGGTTTCCGCAGTTCAAATGATTGCGGCAACCGGAGCGCTGGCAAATGGCGGCGCCCTCATGAAACCCCAACTGATCAAGGCCATCGTGGATCCGGATGGAAAAATTGTCCAGGAATTCAAACCGGTCCGGATCAGACAGGCCTGTTCTCCGAATACCGCTGCCACTATCCGACAGATGATGAAAGAAGTCATCACGACCGGCGGAACCGGCACCAATGCCGCAATGGAAGGATATACGGTTTGTGGCAAAACCGGAACCGCCCAGAAAATTGTCAACGGGGCCTATGCCAGAGGCAAATATGTTTCGTCGTTTATCGGGTTTTTACCGGCGGATCGGGCCGAGGCCGTCATCATGGTGATTATCGATGAACCTGCCAAACGGCATTACGGTGGAACCGTGGCGGCGCCGGCATTCAAGAAGATTGCCCTTGAAATGATGGGATATCTGAACATACCTCCGGAACACATGAACAACCGGTTTACGGTTTCGCTGGGAAGTGAGGTTGAAGGGTGAAGCTGAGCGTCATACTGAAAGCCATTGTCCCCCAACGGGTTTATGGCCCCGGGCATCAATTTGAAACGGGTTCCGACACATCGGAAATACTGACGGACATCCAACCCCTGGACGCCGATATTCTGTCCATACACTATCACGCCCAGGACATGAAACCGGGTGGTCTTTTTGTGGCAATTCCGGGGCGGAAGTCCGATGGACACGATTTTATTCAAACCGCAATGGCCAATGGCGCAGCAGCCATCGTGACTGCCCGGAATCCTTCGGAACCCGTCGGGGCCCCGGTGGTTGTTGTCGCGGATGTCCGTCATGCACTGGCGGCCCTGTCCCACGAATTTTATGGCAGACCGTCGGAGCGCCTGATTATTGTCGGGATTACCGGCACAAACGGTAAAACCACCACGGCGTTTCTGATCGAACGAATTCTGAACCGGGCGGGTTTTGTTGTCGGGGTGATCGGAACATTGAATTACCGGTATCGGGATCTGGTTTTTGAAAATCCCATGACAACCCCGGAATCCCCGGATTTGCAGCGAATTCTGGCAGAGATGCTCCAGGCCGGAATCACCCATGTGGTGATGGAGGCATCGTCTCATGCCATCGCCCAGGGCCGGATTGACTGCTGCTGGATGGATGTGGGCATTTTCACCAATCTGACTCAGGATCATCTCGATTTTCATGAAAACATGGAAGCCTACTGGAATGTGAAAAAATCCATGTTCACCCGGCATCTTTCCGAAAGTCCCAAAAAAAATCGGGCCTCTGCCGTCATCAACTGCAATGACCCCAGAGGCGAAGAGCTCTTCAATACCCTTCAGATTTCGCGTCTTTGTGTCGGTTTTTCCGACGATCATGCCATCCAGACGGCCATGATGAAAACCCACATGGACGGCGCCGAGGGCGTCATTTCCACGCCGCTGGGCATGTTTCAGTTCAAAACCAGTCTGTTCGGGCGCCATAATGTGGAAAATATTCTGTGTGCGGTTGGCGCCTGTGTTTCCCTGAATATCCCCCTGAAGGTCATCCGGGAAGGCATCGAATCCGTGTCCTTTGTTCCGGGCAGGCTCCAGCGGGTGTTCAATGACCGGCTCAGGCATGTTTTTGTGGACTATGCCCACACGCCGGATGCATTGATGAATGTTCTGAATACCATTAACGAGATCGCAACCGGTCGAATCATATGTGTCTTTGGCTGTGGTGGCGACCGGGACAGGGACAAACGGCCATTGATGGGACAGATTGCGGCCAGGCGTGCGGATTTGCTGGTGGTGACATCGGATAATCCCCGATCCGAAGATCCCGTGGACATCATTTCCCAGATCGCGGCCGGGATCGACGCCGAGGAAATTTCCTGTTACCAGGCAGCGGATTTGCCGAAGGAATTGTCCGGAAAGGGCTATGTGATCGAACCGGATCGAAAAAAGGCCATTCACCTGGCTGTTCGGGTTTCCCGGAACGATGACGTCATTCTGATTGCGGGCAAGGGGCATGAAACATACCAGATTGTCAAAAACCAGAAACTGCCGTTTGATGACCGGGAAATCGCAGCCTTTGCACTGACCAGTGAAATAGCCCCTCCCAATGTTCATGTGTGGAAAAAAAGTCGGGCCGGACCAAATCCGGAGATGATTCGTTGACGTCATAACCGCTATACGGTATCGGAAAACTTTTTTCTGTATCAAAAAAATCGAAATTCGAAGCACGAAATCCGAAACAATGACCAAAAGAAAACTGTTCAAAACAGTGTATTGACGGATATATCCTTTTGGTCATTCCAAAATTTGGATTTTGAATTTGTTTCGATTTTCGGATTTCGGTATTCGAATTTTGCCTGAACAGGGATTTTCGTTCAGACACTATATAGCTTTCCAGATAAAGATTTTGGGTGCGTTATCGGTCGGGGATGGCCGACAAAAAGGCCTATCCCCCCCCGCTGCCTTCCCAAAATCATTATCGTAAAAGCTATAGACTCTCAAGATAAATGGCCATGAATTCCACTCGGCTGAAATCAGAACAGATCATTTTTTCGCGTTTTTCGTATGTTTGGTAGTTTATCTGAAAAAAATTTCTGCTTGACAAAGATCATTTTTGTATATCATATACAATATACAATTAAAATGATCATTCTCCGGGATTTTTTCACGCTGCTGAACGAAAATCGAATATATGGATAATGACATAACCTTTTTCAGGCCGCGCTGTCTTTCAATGAATACAACATGTCCATAGCGACAAATTTAGGGAGGTTTTGATGGCGATCTTACCAGAAGTTAAAAACCATTACGGCATGCTGAAATTTTTGATTGACGGCGAATGGGTTCAGTCGCGATCATCGGTTGTCAATACCACGACCAACCCGGCAACTGGTCAGGTCATTGCCGAATTCCCCAGCGCCACCCGCGAAGAGGCGCGCGCCGCAGTGGAATCCGCACAAGGGGGATATGAGGCCATGCGCCGGATTCCCCTGCGCGAACGGGCCAAAATGCTGTTTGACATGCGACAGAAGTTTGAAGAACACTTTGAAGAACTCTGCCGCGTGTTGACCCAGGATCATGGACGGACCATCGGCGAATCCCGCGGATCGGTCCGACGGGTGATTGAAAACATCGAATCCGCATGTTCGGCCGCCTATGGACTGGTCTCCCGCAATGAACATCTGGACGAACTGGCCAACGGCATCGACATGTGGATGACCTGGGAACCGGTTGGCGCTTTTCTGATTGTCACCCCCAGCAACATTCCCATGCATGCATGGTCTTCCTTTGTGCCCTATGCCCTGGCGGCCGGATGTTCCGTCGTGATCAGCCCAAGTCGGCAGGATCCGGTGGCGGCCGAATTCATCACCCGGGTGGCCCAGGAAGTCGGATGGCCCAAAGGCGCCCTCACCCTGATTCATGGCGGCCGCGAAATCAACAAATATATCCTCGATCAGCCCGAAATCCAGGGAGTCGGTTTCATCGGTTCAACGGATGCGGGTGCTGAACTGTTTGCCCAGTGCGGAAGGCTGGGTAAAAATTCTTCCATCAACGGCAACGGCAAAAACATGGTTGTGCTGATGCCCGATGCCGATCTGGAAAAATCCGCCATCTATCTGCGTCAGGCATGTTTCGGCATGACCGGACAACGCTGTCTGGGCTCCGACAACGTGGTCGTGATCGGTGATATCTATGATGATATCAAAGCGCGCTTCACCAATATCGCCCGACAGATGAAGCTGGGCAATGGTCTGGATGAGTCGGTTTCCATGGGACCCTATGTCGGCCCTTCCGGAAGGGACAAGGTCGCCGCGTGGATCGATCTGGCGCTGTCCGAAGGCGCCACAATGGTCCATGACGGCCGGGTGATATCGGATGAACTCCGTTCCGGATATTTTATCGGGCCCACCATTCTGGAGAACTGCCACATGGACATGGCGATCAACAGCCAGGAGGCCTTCGGGGCAGTCGCCTGTCTGATAAAAGCCAAGAGCCTGGAGCAGGCCATTGAATGGATCAATACCCGAAACGATCTGGGCCATTCCGCCTGCATCATGACCGAAAGCGGCCGGTCCGCCAGAAAATTTGCGCGTGAGGTCATTGTCGGAAACGTTGGCATTAACGTTGCCGTGCCGCAACCCTATGCGTTTTTTCCGCTGGGCTCCAAACGCCGGTCATTTATGGGCGGGGCCAAATCACGCATGGCATCCATGCGGCTCTTTCTGGATGAAAAGACAGTGACGGCGCGATGGGTATGATCAAGGCTGAAGTCTGAAGGCTGAAGACCGAAGGGGCTGCAAGCAGCATTCAGGCAGAGCGGCCGCCGGGCGGTCTGGCGGCTTCTCAATTCGCACGATTGATCTCTCGATACGGAATGTATTCCTTGAGACGCATTTTTACGGTAACCCCAACAATGTCATTCAACCCCAAGGCAAATGTATGAATGTTGAGTCTTTGGTCGATCTTGCCAAAAAAAATATTCTGGAGTTGATCATCACCGGGATTTACAAACCCGGTCAGCAGCTCAAGGAAGACGAAGTTTGCAACCGGTTCGGTTTCAGCCGGCCGCCGATCCGGGAAGCATTTAAAATGCTCGAGGCCGAGGGCATGGTCACCCGAAAACCCCGATGTGGTGTCTTCGTTGCCAAAATGACCCCAAAAGATGTCTGGGAAGTTTACACACTCAAGTCCGTGATCTACCAGATGGCGACGTCTCTTGCAATGTCGGTTATGACAGACAGGGACATCCGGGCCCTGGAGAAGACGGTTGACCAGATGGCAGCCTGCGTTGCCAGCGAACCGGTCGTTCTGCGTCAGTACCAGTTGCATCATCGGGCGTTTCACGAAATTTTCATGAATTTGGCCGGCAACAAACGACTCGCACAGGTCGAGAACAACCTGCGGTTCCAGATTTCCCGAATCAGTTACAATTCCCTGAAAGACCCGGCCCACCTGAAGGCATCACTGGAATACCATCGGCAGATCCTTTCCGCCATAAAAAATGGCGAGCGTGAAACGGCCTGTCGACTGATGAAAGCGCATGTTCTGGATGCCCTGGATGCGGCCCTGAAACTGCTGCCCCCCGATTCCGGTGAGGCCCTGATGGATGAAATGACCTCAAGCTTTGTACCTGAGGGCGATACCGCCGATATTGATGTTGCCATCATCCGTTTTGCGACAATACGGCCGTTGCCTACAGCCAATTTCAAGAATAATGTACCCCATGATGTTATTCCAAAAGGAGGATAAGATAACATGACCGAGCAAAAACCCCAAATCCGGAGCATTTATACGGTGCTTGAAGAAACCCATGCTGATGGCGCCATCACCCTGGAAAAACCAACCCGCAAGGCTGCCTGTGCCGTGGTTTTCAAAAACCCGTTTGCCGGGCAATATGTCGAAGATCTCTCCCTTCTTGTCGAATGGAGCAAAGAGCTGGGTGTTCTCCTGACTCAACGGGCCGTTGCGGCGCTGGGCATCGCTCCGGACAAGGTACAAAGTTACGGCAAAGCGGCCATGGCCGGAACACTGGGCGAGCGTGAGCACTGCGCAGCCCTGATGCACCCGGCCCTGGGTCAGCCCATCCGGGATAATGTCGGCGGCGGCAAGGCGTTGCTGCCATCGGCCAAAAAAATCGGTTATCCGGGCTGCCCCATCGATTTGCCCCTGGGTCACAAGGATGCGGCGTATGTCCGGTCCCATTTCGACGCCATGGAAATTCGGCTACCCGATGCGCCCCGGGCGGATGAACTGGTCCTGATTGTGGGCGTCACCGATTCCGGCAGACCAGCCCCCCGCGTCGGCGGCTTGACCGTTGATCAAATCAAGGGCGAGGATGGACTCCGATAACCCCGAAACATGACCGGTATGACACCGCGCCGCGACAGTTTCGGATCAAAAAGAGGAAAGACAATGGATCCCAAAACGGTTCATATCGAATTTACCCTCAATGGCAGTCCCCGGTCTCTGGAAATTCCCGGAGCGGCCAGCGCCCTGTGGGTCATCCGCAATCTCATCGGCCTGAAGGGCGCCAAGGAAGGCTGCGGTATTGGCGAATGTGGCGCCTGCACCATCGAAGTGGATGGCAAAGCCGTCAATTCCTGTCTGATGCTGGCCGCACAGTTGGACGGCGCCGATGTGCTGACCGTGGAGGGCCTGGCTTCTGAAGATGGACTGCATCCCCTGCAATCGTCGTTTCTGGAGCACCATGGCGTCCAGTGCGGCTTCTGCACGCCCGGACTGTTGATGAGCACCCACGCCCTGCTCAAGGAAAATCCGCATCCGGACCATGCGCAGGTATCCAAGGCCATTGCCGGAAATCTGTGCCGCTGCACCGGTTACAGGCAAATTTTTGCATCCATCGAAGATGCCGTCAAACATAACAGCGGGGAGGCGGCCCAATGATGAATACCGGTTATGTCAGGCCCCGGACACTGGAAGACGCGTTGGCGTTTCTGGCGGAAAACAGCGGCAAAACCCGAATTGTTGCCGGTGGCACCGATGTCATGGTCGATCTTCGGGCCGGGACGTTGAAAACAGACTATCTTCTGGATGTCAGCCGGCTTCAAGCCCTCAGGGGCATCGAAATTATCGGAAATGATCTTTCCGTGGGCGCGGCCGCGACCCTCTCCGAAATTTACAACTCCGCAATTCTGGAAGCCCACGCACCGGCGCTTCAAAAAAGCGCTGTCAACTTTGCCAGCAAACAGATCCGCAACGTGGCCACCATCGGCGGCAATGTGGCGCATTGCTCTCCCTGTGGCGATACCCTGCCGGCCCTTGCCATCCACGAGGCCCGTGCCGTTCTGTCCAGCCCGGCCGGTGAGCGCCAGGTGCCCATCGAGGCCATTGCCTCGGGTCCCTACATGTGCGCACTTCCCCAAAACGAAATCATTACCCGGTTTATACTGAAACCCGCCACGGTTGCTTTTGCCGATTTCCAGAAAATCGGGCGCCGGAAGGAACTGGCCGTTGCCCGGATGAGCATGGCCTATATGGCCGACAAGGATGCCGAAGGCCGGATCTGTTTTTTTCGGTTTGCGCTGGGCGCCTGCACCCCGACCCCGCAGCGAAATCACCGGATCGAGGCCATGCTGACCGGGCAGATTCCCGATGCGGCCCGGATCTGGGAGGCGGGCCGGGTGCTTGCCGAAGATACCATTGCCGTGACCGGCCGCAGGGCCTCTGCGGTGTACAAGGAATCGGCCATCCAGGGACTTTTCATGCGGATGGTGTATCCGTTGGTGTGAGACAGAACTAAGGGGCAGAGGGGCTAAGGGATAAAGGGGCAGAGGCAAAAAGGAAAGCGTACGAATCATGAAACCAGAATACAATGTCATTGGCAAAAGTCTTCCCCGGACAGGATCGGTTGACAGGCTCCGGGGCGCGCCGGTGTTCGCTGCCGACATTCAGTTGGAAAATCCGTTGATACTCAAGGCCCTGCGTAGCGCTCACGATCATGCAGAGGTGGTTGCCATCGATGTTTCAAAGGCATTGGCGATCGAAGGGGTTGTCCGGATTTTTACGGCTGCGGACATCCCGGGCAAAAACCTACTGGGGATCATCAACAAGGATCAGCCCCTCCTGGCGACCGATAAAGTCCGGTCACGCTCCGATGCCGTGGCCCTGGTCGCGGCCGAAACCGAATCGGCTGCACATGAAGCATTGGCAGCTATTTCAGTGACCTACAATCCGCTGCCGTCTGTAACGGACCCTTTCGAGGCCCTGAAGACCGACGCGCCCAAAATTCATCCCAAAGGAAACCTGCTTTTTTCCCGAAAAATCCGCCAGGGGGATGCAGAGGCTGCGTTTGCCGGTTGTGCCAGTGTCATTGAAAAAACCTATCGGACGTCGATGATCGAGCACAATTATCTGGAACCCGATGCCGGCGCCGGGTTTGTGGACACCGACGGCACCCTGGTGATCTACGCGTCCACCCAGAATCCCCACTATGACCACAAGGAAGTGGTAACTCTTTTGGGTCTCGGGGACAATCAGGTGCGAATCATCCAGGCTGCCACGGGCGGGGGGTTCGGCTCCAAACTCGATCTCAATGTTCAGGGGTTTATCGGCCTGGCGCTTTTCCATCTCAAGCGGCCGGTGCGCCATGTCTACACCCGTGAGGAGGCGTACCTGGCCACGGCCAAGCGTCACCCGTTAACCCTGACGGTCAAAACCGGCGCGGATGCCGATGGGCGCCTGAAGGCCATCAAGGCCCATATTGTCTGTGACACCGGCGCATACGGCTCATACGGCATTGCCGTGGCCTCACGCAGTGCCGTACACGTCACGGGCCCTTACGAAATTGAACATGTCGATATCGAAAGTTACTGCGTTTATACCAACAAACCCTTCTGCGGCGCCATGCGCGGTTTTGGCGCACCCCAGGTGGCCTTTGCGCACGAAAGCCAGATCGATCTGCATGCCCGGGATCTGGGAATGGACCCGCTTGACATCCGTTTGAAAAACTGCCTGCGGGTGGGTTCCAAAACCGGGACCGGCCAGGTGCTGACAGCCAGCGTCGGCATCGGCGAGTGCCTGGAAGCGGTCAAACCCTATTACCGGGAGGCCCTTGAAAGCGGGGTATCGGCTCCGACACATCCATTCCGAAGGCGTGGAATCGGTCTCGGGGCCATGTGGTACGGCATCGGCAATACCGGTGTGCAGAACCCCTCCACAGCCGGAATCGAGATGGACCCGGAAGGCCATATTACGCTATTTACCGGTTGTGCGGATATCGGGCAGGGCTCCACCACCGTACTCGCCCAGATTGCCGCCGAGACCCTCGGGGTCCAACCTGCCGAAATCCGCATGGTCGTGGGTGACACCAAGTACACCACCAATGCCGGCGCCACATCCGCCAGTCGGCAAACCTATATTTCGGGAAATGCGGTCAAGGACGCCTGCCAGAAACTGGGAGATGTCCTTATGACCGAAGCAATCAACCGCCTGCATTCACCCAAAGATTCTCTGGTCTTTCAGGACGGGCATGTGGTGATCAAAGCCGGCCCTGAAAACCGGCCCGAAGATCGAATTGATTTCCCCTGTCTGGCCAAACGCATTCATGCCAAAGGCGTACCGCTTTTCTGGCAGGGATATTTCGATCCCGAAACCATCCCGCTCGACCCCGAAACCGGAGCCGGGTCCCCCTATGCCACCTATGCCTTTGCCTGTCATCTGGCCCTGCTGGAAGTGGATACCCTGACCGGCCAGGTGACGCTTGAAAAGCTGGTGGCGGCCCATGATGTCGGCCAGGCCATTCATCCGGAAAATGTCATCGGCCAGATCTGCGGGGGGGCCGCCATGGGAATCGGCTTTGCCCTGATGGAGGAATTCGAGCCCCAAAAGACCGTGTCCATGAAGGACTATCACATCCCCACCTGCGCGGATGTTCCCACGGTCATTCCCATCATCGTCGAATCGGCGGAACCCTCCGGGCCTTACGGCGCCAAGGGGGTTGGAGAACCGGCCCTGATTCCCACGGCTCCGGCGATCATCAATGCCATTGCCCGGGCTCTGGGCGAACGAATCTATCACCTGCCGGCCAATCTGGAACGGGTATTGGCTGCAAGCATATCATCGGGCCATTTTGGTCCACAGGAGGTAACTCATGGCTAATGTTCTTTTGAAAAATATCGGTACCATCGTCAGCGGCGATATTGCCAACCCCATCCTGGAAGGAGATGCCATCCTGGTGGCAGACGGCAAAATCAGCCGGATCGGACGTCTTGGAGACATGGGAACCATCACGGCCGGCAAGACCATCGACTGCAATGGCACCACCGTAACCCCCGGGCTGATCGATTCCCACTGCCATGTGGTGGCAGGGGATTACACCCCGAGACAGAACGAAATCGGCTATCTGGGCAGCGCGGTTCACGGCGGAGTGACCACCTTTATTTCCGCGGGGGAGGTCCATTTTCCCGGACGTCCCAAAGACCCTGCCGGGGTCAAGGCTCTGGCGATACTGTCCCGAAAGGCCTATCAGAATTACCGGCCGGGCGGGGCCAAGGTCATTGGCGGGGCCGTGATTCTGGAAAAGGGGCTCACCGAAGCCGACTTTGAGGAAATGGCCCGGGAAGGCGTCTGTGTGGTCGGTGAAATCGGGCTCGGAAGCATTAAAAAACCTGAAGACGCGGCCCCCATGGTCAAATGGGCCAAAAAAAACGGCATGACCGTCATGATGCACACCGGCGGGACATCCATTCCCGGCAGCAGCACGGTCACCGCCGACATGGTGATTGCGACAGACCCGGATGTGGTCTCGCACATCAATGGCGGCCCCACGGCGGTTTCCCTGGACGAGGTCAAAAAACTGATTCATGATACGAACCTGGCGATTGAAATTGTGCACTGCGGCAACCCCAAAGTGGCGATGGAAGCCGGCAACCTGTGCGTGGCAGCCGGTGCATTGGCCCGACTGATCATCGGCAATGATGCGCCATCCGGAACCGGTGTCATTCCGCTGGGAATTCTTCGGGTCGTCAACCACCTGGCCAGCCTGACCCCGATTACCGCGGCCCAGGCCCTTTGCATGGCCACGGGCAACACGGCACGGACCTACAAACTCAACTGCGGCGTCATTGCAGTGGGCAAAGATGCCGATCTGGTCATCATGGATGCGCCCATGGGGTCTGTTGGCACCGACGCCCTGTCCGCCATCGAGGCCGGGGATGTTCCCGGGATCGCCATGGTGCTGGTGGATGGCCAGGTTGTGGTGACAATTAGCCGGAATACGCCGCCGGTGGTCCGGAAACCGGTGATAAAATAAGGATGAAGGATGAAGTCTGAAGGGGCTGCAACCAGCTTTCAGGCAGAGCAGCCGTCGGATGGTCAGACGGCTTGGCGGCTTCTCAATACGCACGACTCATATCTCAATACTGAATACATGTCCTTTGCAGGGAATCACCTTCCGGCAGGAGCGTCCAAAAATGTTAGTGAATAATGAAAAATGTATCGGCTGCGGTTTCTGCATGCGCGACTGTCCGGTGGAAGCCATCCGGATGATCAGCAGGAAGGCCCTGATTGATCCGTTGCGCTGCACGCACTGTGGCGTATGCATGCGGGTTTGTGAACAGGGTGCTGTCATGGATGAAACCGTCCGGTCGGAAAAAGCCTTGGAATGCGATCACTGCCCCATCAAATGCTGGGTCATGCCGGGCAGTATTGGCGCCTGCCACCGGTATGTCAACCAGGACGGCTGTCTGGTCCGCAACACCCCGCTTCAAACATTTGCGGATGTGCAGGATATCGTCGGCCCGGAGCCCCTGTCGGAAATCCGCCATCCGGTGATCACCGCCATTGGCGCCGGCGCCACCTACCCCTGCTGCAAACCGGCGCCACACATCGTGAGGGAACGGCGTGGCGATGTGGATGTCGTCACTGTCGTGACAGAAGTACCGCTGAGCTACTCCTCGGTCATCGTCAAGGTGGATACCGACATTTCCATCGGCAAGGAAGGTGCGGCGGTATATGCCGGAAAACGCGCAATCGGGATGGTGGAGACCGAACAGTACGGTTCCAAGATGCTGCATATCGGCGGGGTCAACCGGCTTACGGGTCCCAACGGCTTTGCGGTTGCC
Source organism: Desulfobacteraceae bacterium UBA4064 (assembly GCA_002382065.1). GTDB lineage: Bacteria > Desulfobacterota > Desulfobacteria > Desulfobacterales > Desulfatirhabdiaceae > UBA4064. The sequence goes on along the minus strand of DFZE01000065.1, from coordinate 9,742 downwards.
CGCGCCATCACCGATATCGCCAACCAAAAGGCGGTAAAACTCAGGATTGAAAACGGCAGCCGCCTGGAGATACAGGTCGGGCGCCCGCCAGTGATTGACGGACATCAGGCCGCCAAAATGCGGGTGGGCTGTGGCAGCGCCACCCTGGGAATTTTCGCTCCCCTGCTCAAAGATGCCGCAGATGAGGTCATCATACTTGATGCCCATATCACAGGACTGATGAGCCGCCATGTCGCCGGACAATTTGTGGGGGTCCGGCCCACCGGAATCGCACTGAAATTCAAACAGAGTACACCGGGCCGCTACTTTGGAGACCATGGCGATGGCTGGGGCGGCACCTCGATCATCAACCCGGTGGATGCCATCGACCATATCGACATGTCTGTTGGCTGGCCCGGAATGACGGTGCTGATTACCGAGACAACCGGCCAGAACGGGGCCCTGTTTGAGGTGGATGAATCCGGGACCCTATGCCAGATCGCCCTGACCGATACGGCCTGCCTGGCTCTGGAGGCAATCTCCAGCTCCTGCGAGCCGTCCAGGGTATCGGCCATCTATACCGCCGGAAGTGGCGGCAGCGCCCGTGCCGGAGTAACCCGGTATCCGATCCGGCTGACCCGGGCCGTGCATGCCGGAAAGGCACATCTGACCGTCGGCGGGGCCAGCGGCTTCATTCTGCCGGGAGGGGGTATCTCGTTTATGGTAGATGTCGAGCGGGTCAGGGCCGGTTCATTCTACTGGACCCCGACCCCGGCCACCATATGCCCGCTGGAATACACCATGCTGGTGAAAGATTACGAGGACATGGGCGGCCACATAGCCGCCATGAAGCCCTTCAGTGCCGTGGCCCCGGCTGCTGTCGGCCCGGGAGACCCCGAACAGAAATGAGCGACCGGCGGATCATGCCGTTGCCCGGAGGCCGGGCTGTTCTGGCAGAAAACGGCCCCCTGCACATGGTGATCCAGGCATTTCACGGGCCTGATCCACGCCTGGAACAGGCCATGGATGCCGCAGAATATGCCTTTGAATGCCTGAAGCGGGTGGCGGACCAGTTGCCTGTTCTGAAGCAATGGCCCGGAGATATCCATGCGCTTCCGTCAGACCCCATCCCGCGAACGATGGTTGAGAGTGTCCGCGCCATTGGCGATCCGGACCTGACTCCGATGGCAGCCGTTGCCGGGACCCTGGCCGATGCCGTGGCCGACTGGCTGTTTGAACAGGGGCTCAGCCGGGTAATTGTTGACAATGGTGGCGATATCGCCATTCGTCTGGCCCCGGACGAAACCGCACGGGTGGGTCTGCGTCCCGAAATTCAGCATCCGGATATTTCCCACGTCCTGACCCTGGACGGCAGACACTGTTCCTGGGGGGTTAACACCAGCGGCCTGGGGGGGCGAAGTTTTACCTGCGGGTTTGCCTCGGCGGTCACAGCCATTGCCCGAACCTCTTCACTGGCCGATGCCGCAGCCACATCAATTGCTAATGCCTGTTTTGTGGATGGCGCCGACGTCATCCGGGCGCCGGCGGAAAAACTGGATCCGAATACCGATATTCCCGGGCTTTTGGTAACCGTCAAGGTCGGACATCTCAACCCGGCACAAACGGCTGAAGCCCTTTCAAATGCACTGAAAAAGGCCGGACAACTCAAACAAAAGGGGGTGATATGGGGTGCACTGGCTGCGGTCGGAAAACAGGTGGGCCTGACCGCGGATTTGTCTGAATGTGTTGCGGGACTGGAATCGATTTCCTGAAGGCATTCTTCACGACACACTTTCACATTGACGGGTAGCACGTATCCGAATGGGATCCTTCCAGGTCCGATTCCCAATTTATTATCAGCCAGGAGGAATTATGAAGATGAGAAACCGTTTTATCACCATGTTGGCCATTGTCACGGCCATCGCTCTTTTTATCGGATTTGGCGCCACTCCGGATGCACCGGCCGCCGACGAAAAAATGAACATCCGTTTCAGCACCTGGCATGTTCCGGCAGGCGCTGATGTTCAGCAACTTTGGATCCCCATGCTGGAAGAGATGAAAACCCGCAGCAACGGACGCATCTCTTATACCATGTTTGCCGGTGGCGCATTGGGCAAGGGGCCGGACCATTTTGACATTGTCAAATCCGGCATGGCCGACATTGGCTATGCGACCCTGAGCTGGACACCTGGCCGATTTCCGCTGACAGATGTGCTTTCCACCCCGATGGTCTGCCCGGCCAAGTGGAAGGGGGTCGAAATTGGCATGGAGATGTATGACAAGGGTCTCAAGGAAGAATTCAAGGATATCAAGGTGCTTCACATCAACAACTGTGTCATGGCGCATATATGGACCATCAAGAAGGTCGAAAAAATGGAAGACCTCAAGGGGATGAAAATCCGGAGCCCCGGCGGCATCCAGACCCTGTGCATCGAAGCACTGGGCGCCACCCCGGTCTTCATGCCCCTGGGAGATGTCTATATGTCCATGGAAACCGGCGTGCTTGACGGCGTTGTCACCTGCCCGGCCCTGGTCAAAGCCTTCAAAGTGTATGAAGTGGCCAAGTTCGGGGTACCGGTATCCTTTGGGTGCGTCTCCGAAGGTCTTTTCATGAACCAGAAATCCTGGGACAAGACCCCGGCCGATCTCAAACCGATTATCGAAGATGTTGCCCGAAACGCCTACAAACTTCACAACATGTTTGACGAGCACTGGTACGATGAATCCATGGCTGCGTTTGGCAAAACCGTTCAGATCAACCAACTGGCGCCCGATGAAAAAGCCCGCTGGGAAAAACAGTTTCAGGGCGTCATGGTCAAATGGGCCGCCGATCTGGAAAAGAAAGGACTGCCTGCCAATAAGACGATCAAAGATTTCAAACAGGTTTTGACCAAACAGGGCGTTCCCACAGACATCCTGCCGGCTGAATAGGGGTGATTGTACCTGGAAACGCCGCAGACACTGGTTAGTGGTCAGTTTTTTGGTGCGGGTAGAGACGCAATGCATTGCGTCTCTACCCGCCCGATAACGGAACCAATCCAACATCATGGGAAACATCATTATGATTTCCAAAAACAGCAAAATTCACCGCCTGACGCACTGGGCCTTTAAAATCGGCATGGTCTGGGTCCTGGTGATGATGATCCTCACGGTTGCGGATGTCGTCAGCCGATATGTGTTTTCCATATCCGTACCAGGCGCCCTTGAAGTCAGCGAATTGCTGCTGGCCATTTTCGGGATGCTGGGAATGGCCTACACCGAACACATGGGGGCCAATGTCAAAGTCCGGATTCTTGAGAAATTTCTGCCCCGCCGGGCCGTACTGGTTCTCGACAGCCTGACCTTTCTGATGAGTCTTGGCGTCATTCTGCTTCTGGTTTATGGCAGTTGGGTCATGGGGATCGCGGAATATGGATACAAAACAGCGACAGACTCCCTGGGTGTGCCGCTTTATCCGTTTCACTTCCTTTTGTCGGTGGCCGCCATCGTGCTTGCCGTCGAGCTGGTGGTGTCGCTGATCAATTCCCTGCACGGGGCCATTTCCAAAAATTCAGTGTCATAAAGGAACATCATGGATCCATTAATGATTGGTTCTGCCGGCATCGGGGTATTGTTTCTGCTTCTTCTGATCGGCATGCCCATCGGGTACACGCTGGCATTTGTGGGGTTTGGAGGCATCAGCCTGATTATCGATCCGGCAGTGGCCTTGCCCACGCTGGTCAAATCCTTCTATTCCACGTTTACCACATATTCGTTTACGGTCATTCCCCTGTTCATCATCATGGGCGAACTGGCCACCATCTGCGGATTGAGCCAGGGGATTTTTGAAGTGGCCGACAAATGGCTGCGGCGTCTGCCCGGCGGCCTGGCCATTGCCTCTATCGGGGCCTGCGCCGGATTTGCCGCCATCTGCGGCTCATCGGTTGCCACCGCCGCCACCCTGGGACGCGTTGCGCTGCCCGAGATGAAACGGTATGGCTATGATCGGCAACTTGCCACGGGATGTGTTGCCGCAGGGGGTACACTGGGCTTTCTCATACCCCCCAGTATCGGATTTGTGGTTTACGGAATTCTGACCGAACAATCCATCGGCAAACTTCTGATCTCGGGTTTTCTGCCGGGCATCCTGCTGGCAGTAACCTTTGTGGCCATCATTGTGGTATGGGTCAAACTGGTTCCTGAAGCCGCGCCGGCCAGCTTTAAAAAGGTCAGCCTGAAAGAAAAGCTGCTCTCGCTCAAGAAGGTGTGGGAGTTGATGACGGGTTTCATGATTGTGATGGGCGGCCTTTATCTGGGGTTTTTCACGCCCACCGAAGCTGCCGGCGTAGGCGCCTTCTTTCTTTTCTGCGTCACGCTTTTAAAGCGCCGCCTGGACTGGGCCAGGCTGAAGCTGGCAATGCAGGAAACCGCCAAGATTTCCATCATGATATTCATGATTTTGGCCGGCGCCTATGTATTCACCTACTTCATGGCCCTCAGCATGATCCCCATGCGTCTGGCCGACTGGCTGGGGAGCCTGGCGTTTTCGCGATACATCATTCTGGCCATTATCCTTTTGGGCTACATCGTTCTGGGATGTTTTCTGGACGCCACATCCATGATGGTGCTGACCCTGCCCGTCATTTTCCCAACAGTCCTCAAGCTGGGGTTCGACCCCATCTGGTTCGGGGTGATATCCGTTCTGATGATGGAAGCCGGGCTGATCACGCCGCCTCTGGGCCTGAACGTCTTTGTCATCTCCGGTGTGGCCGATGTGCCCATCGAATCCGTGTTCCGGGGGTCCATATACTTTTTGCTGGCGATTTTTGCGGTCGTCATCCTGATCACGATATTTCCCCAGATTGCGACGGTGCTGCCCAACATGATGGGCTGAATAAGGCTGAAGGCTGAGGACTGAAGGCGCCGCTTACAGCGTTCATGCGGAGCCGCCGTTGGAGGATCAGGCGGCCTCGCAATACGCATTACTCAAATCTCGATACGGGTTGTATTTTCACGGTAAACGATCATGAATCATTCCGGGACTTTCACCCCAATCTATGAAAATGATATATTCCTTTTTATTCTGGATTCCGACTCCTGGCTTCTGACTTCTTTTTTTCCATGACTCTGTTTTTATCCGTTTCAATCCTGTAAATCCTGTCAAAAATATTTCTCCAGGCCATCCCATTCTGCAAACTGGTTCGGCCCCGCATTCCCGACCGATAACGCATCCAAAATCCTTATCTTGAAACCGGCAGATAAAAAAATGGACGAAATGTCTGTCGGGAATAAATAGGGATTGATAACGAGGTATCTTTCATGAACGATAACTCACAGAAAAAATGGTCGGATCATGTTACAAAAACCAGTGATGCCCTTGATCTGGAAAAGGGTGTTTTCACCTGGAAATATCCAAAAGAAATTGCACTTTCACTAAAAAAATCAGCCGATAGCAGTGTCAGGCGGAAAGCCGGATCTTTTCAGTCCGCAATGTCAATGCTGGTTTTTTATATCAATCGGGCAGGAAGAAATCTGGATAAAACACAATTGAAAATATTGGAAGAAGCCAAGAATGAATTGCGTGTTTTATACAAAAAAATTTGACGCGGATTGGGTACGGAATCGCCGATTGTGACCGATCAAAGAATATCTGCGAAATCGGGTGAACCATGTATTTTTCTATATAAACAGGAATTGAAGTCATGTTATTATAGATAACATTTGCATTTCAGGACTCATTACAATTCCCGGGAGGGCACCATGTATAAGCCCCGACTTCTTGAAGCAAGGATTACCGAGTTATTTACCCATTACCCGGTTGTTGCCGTTCTGGGAGCCAGACAGGTCGGAAAATCCACCCTGGTTGGCAATTTATTTGGAAACCGGGTGGAATCCATTGTGTTCGATCCGGTTGTGGACGTTGAAAACGCGCGGCAGGACCCTGAATTTTTTCTGCAAAACCATCCCACGCCTGTCTTTCTTGATGAGATTCAGTATGCACCGGAGCTGCTTGGCCCGATCAAGCGGCAGATAGACCGGTTGGGCCAAAAAGGGCTGTACATCCTCAGCGGGTCCCAGCATCTGTCCGTTATGCGGGATATCGCCGAATCTCTGGCCGGAAGGGTGGCCGTGGTACCATTGTATCCCATGACCAGAAGGGAGATGGCGGAACTCGACAGAGGGATTTTTCTGGAAAACTGGGTCCGGGGGGAAATGGTATTCGATACGCCCCGAAATTCGCCTTCGACATTGCTGTACCCCCTGATATGGCGCGGCGGCTATCCCGGCATCATGGATCTTCCTGCACACCTGGTCAGTGGATACTGGCAGAGTTATCTTCAAACCTACATTGAAAGAGATGTTCGTTCTGTCGCCAATATCGGGGCTTTGCAGACATTTGGACTGTTCATTCGACTTCTGGCCGCCATGAGCGCCCAGGAAATCAATCACACCCATCTTGGCCGCGAACTGGGTGTTGATCGCAAGACCGCACAAAGTTGGCTGGAAACGGTACAGTCCACATTTCTCTGGTTTTCCCTGCCGTCATTTTCCAGAAATCCGGTCAAACGCATTGCCGGACGGGCAAAGGGACATTTTGCCGATACCGGATTTATCTGCCAGTTACAAAAAATTGGTTCACCCGAGGCAATTGGCGGACACCCCCTGATGGGGGCACTGTTTGAAACCTGGATCGTGATGGAAATTGTCAAGACTGTACAGGCCTGGCCAATGGCCCCCAATATGTATCATTTCAGAAGCTATGGCGGTGCCGAGGTGGATCTGGTTCTGGAAATGGACGGTACGCTCTATCCCATTGAAATCAAGGCCAAGAGCAATCCAACCCGGAATGATGGCAGAGGAATCGGGGCTTTCCGGGAATGTTTTCCAAAGGAAAAAATCGGCCCGGGACTGATCATCTGCGCGGTCGAAAAACCAGTCCGACTGGCGGAACAACTGGTTGCGGCGCCCTGGTGGATCATATAAAATCTGGTTGTTAAACAGCAATGTGCAACATGTAGGTCAGGTTGGCCGGTAGTTTGGCCTACCTGACATTGCGACTCTGCGGTTGGCCATTGGCAATGTGTCAGGGAACTGCAAAAAGCCGCGGCACCCTGACCTACCGGCTGTTTGAATATCCCGTTCGAGGCTGACTGCGTTGAAAAGTACCTCAACATGCTCACATACGCCGCAGGTTATTTTGATTTTAAATCTGTGCAATCTGCGTAATCGGTGGATCAAAACAATCATGACCAAAGCCATACCCTGTAACCCTCATTCAAATCAAGACGACTCTGTTTTTACCGGTTTCAATCCTGTTAATCCTGTAAATCCTGTCAAAATAATTTCTCCAGTCCATCCCATAAGACAAACTGGCCCGGGCTTGAATCCGTAATGAAAACAAAACACCATCACAATCACATTCACGTGACCTGCGGAATCATTGAATCCAATGGACTGATTTTGGCAGCCCAGCGCAGTCGATCCATGAGAATTCCCCTGAAATGGGAATTTCCCGGTGGAAAGATTGAAGATAACGAATTGCCGGAAGACTGTCTCCGGCGGGAACTGATCGAAGAGCTGGGCATCCATGTGGAAATCGATCATCCGTTGCCTCCGGTGACCCACGACTATCCATCCCTGCGGGTGACCCTGTATCCATTTGTGTGTCATATCGTTGACGGCACACCAACCAACCACGAGCACGAGGCCATTGTCTGGCTGCCCCCCGACCGCCTGATGACGATCGACTGGGCAGACGCCGATATTCCCGTGGTGCTGACATATCAGAAAACCATAACAAGACCCGTACAATAAGGAGACCTGTCATGCGGCTTAACGGAATTTATCCCATCGTTCCCACCCCTTTTCTGGACAACGGAGATGTTGACTTTCCCAGCATTGAACGTCTAATTGACTTCATGGCAGGCAAAAAAGTCCATGGCCTGGCCATCATGGGGGCGCTGGGTGAAGGGCACAAGCTGACGGAAACCGAACGGATCCGGATAATCAAAACCTATCGGGAGTGTCTGCCCATGAATATGGGTCTGGTTGTCGGGGTTCGGGCCCAGGCCACAGATCCGGCAAAATCAATGGTTTTGAGTGCCCGGGATCTGGGTGCGGATGCCATTCTGCTCGGACCCCAACGGTGTTCAGAAGGACAAGCCGCTTCTGGAATATTACCAGCAGGTGTCCGATGCCGCGCAAATTCCCTGCATCATCCATGACAACCCGGCCGTGACAGGCATCACCCTGTCGGTGGAACTCATTGCCCGCATCTTTGAGGTCTCGGAAAACATTCATTACATCAAACTCGAAGATCCGCCGACCGGGATGAAAATGCAGGCCCTGAACCGGACTGCCGGGGCCGGGCTGAACGTGTTCGGCGCGCTGGGCGGGATGTATGCCCTGGAAGAACTGGAGTTGGGCGCCATCGGAATCATGACCGGATTTGTATATGCCGAACTCCTGGTTCAACTTTATGATCTCGCCCAAACCGGCCAGTGGAAACATGCCGCCGATCTCTTTTATGATTTCCTGCCATTGAACCGGTGGGAATTCCAACCGGGAATCGGGGTGTCGCTTCGCAAGCAGGTTCTGAAACACCTGGGTGTGTTTACCACGGCCAAGGTGAGACATCCCGGCCCGGATGCAGACTCCCGGACCATGGATCAGTTGTTCCGGATTGTCAGACATCTCCAGGATAAAGGATATCCCCTGGATAGCGGAAAATCAGCGCATTGACATTGGTCAGTTTAATCCCCTGAAACATGACCAGTTGAAGATGCAATAAAAGATTGAAAATGAATTCCCAGTATGACATAGCATAAAATGACAAAAAATATCACCCGGGCATGCATTTTCACGGTTAACGATTTTTAACCCAAAACTCAAAAACCAAAACGTTCTTTTCATTCTTTGCCGGATGGGTCTGACCTCCATAATATTTGATATATCAAACGATCCAGTCATAATTGGTTTGCTCCGTTCAATAGGCATAATAGTGATAACGCAGAACCTGTCATACCTGATTCATCTGCTTCAGTTTGGGATCTGACCAGAATTTTAGTTTGATTTCCATGTTTTCAGATATCGGTATCCAAACATGGAAAACACGATATGCTTTTTCCCCATGTTTGCTATCTTGATATCAAAATAGATGGAAATTTTTCCACCTATCAACAATGTTAGGCTTCAGAACCACTTCCTATGCTGATCGACAGGTCCATCTCCGTTGCCGAGCAAGTCATGTGCGCCAACATACCGCTGCTTTCCCGCCTAGCTTCCGAGCGAAAGCGATTCGAAGACTGGCTTCAACTGGAGATGCTCAAAATACTCATGCAAGAGTATCCAAGAATTGAGATCGAAAAGGGATTCCCTAGTAGCCATGAGAGATGCGACTTCTGGCTTATGGAGCACAATGGTCCGCAGAGTTGGGTTGAACTGAAGCTATGCGTCACAAATTATTGCTCTCAATATTGCGAAACTTCCAGCGCCCGTCCAATTACCAATCAAATTTCTGATATTGAGCGAGATTTGGTGAAGCTACAAAGATTGCCTGAAGCTCATGCCCGGAACGTTCTACTGATTGTCTACCCATTTCCAGATTCAGACGAAGTTCAACCGCAGTGGTTATCACATCTGGCAAGATTGAAAGCAACTGCTGGTGAAGTGTCTGAAGCATTTACCGTCCGGCTTGAACACAATGCAAAATTCGCAAAGGCTGTAGCTTATTCGCTCTCGCCGAAGCATGCTGAAGCCTAACCCATAAGGTTTGATCTGACCG
>DFZE01000139.1:9151-13072 GCA_002382065.1 Desulfobacteraceae bacterium UBA4064 | reverse complement strand
TAGCAGCCGTAATTGCCACAGATCGGGCACACAGGTCCGATGGCCAGATAAAAATCAATTTTACCCTGAATAAACGCTTCGTTATATTCCTGGATACTCTCGTATGTGGTAATAAAAGGCAGTTGTATCGTTTCACCGCCTTGTCTTCAGGGGGGCAGGTTTTTGGCTCCTACACCTATGGGCCTGCTTCCTTGAGAAGGGTGTGGTTAATTTTTCAAGGTCATCTCTTTACCTCGATAATCTGCCCTTTCTTATATCAACGGTCACAATATTGTGCAAAAGTCCCTGTTCGCAATTCGACTATAAGTTGTCAGATAACAACAGGAGGACACGGCTATGCTGGCGCAATATATCCGGGATAAGGGATTTCAGGATGGCGAGATCAAAGGCAGACAGGAAGAAAGAAAAGAAGGCAAGCGGGTTATCCTGGAACGGTTGCTGGTTCGTCGTTTTGGTCCTATGCCGGAATGGGGATATGAGCGACTGGCATCTGCCACATCGGAACAACTGGATCGATGGATCGATCGCGTACTGGAAGCGGACTCCATCCAGGGTGTTCTGGCTGAATAAACCAAACGTCCCCGTGGTCCAAATCCAACGCGGTAAAAGAATACATCACGAAGGGTTTTTTTCGGGGGGTTGGGGTTTGAATTTTTCGTGTGCTTCGTGTTCTTCGTGGTTTAATATCAAACACGGAAAAAAGATACACCACGAAGTTCACGAAGGGGGTTTTTCAGGGGGGTTTATTTATTCTTTGTGTGCTTCGTGTTCTTCGTGGTGATNNACCACGAAGTACACGAAGAGCACGAAGGGAGTTTCAGAGTGTTCCCTGCCAGCATTACACCAATCCCAAGACCAGGGGAAGGATTTCATCTATCGGTTGATCGATATCGTAAATATTCTTGCTCTCAGGAATGCATCCGGGATTGTAGTGCTGTCACAGACGATGAAGAATGTAATTTTGAAAAAGGTATATGTGTTTTTGACTGCCCATTTTCCCGCTTTATTGCCTTTGAACGGGAGATGTGATAACTTAACAGCCATAGAGAGTGCCAAAGATTAACTTATGGAGGGTGGTGATCGGTGTAAATCGCCACGGCATTTTAGGGGGTGTAAAATATGGCTGATCTCAGGCTGGTTTCATCTCGCAACCATCAGCTAAAACCGCTGGTAGAAGCAGCATTGACGAACGAGTTACGTTTGACGGAAGCAGGCATTCGCCGGACAGAACAAAGACTCATGAAATTTGAGGAAAAATATGATCTCGGAACTCAAGATTTTATCGCCCGTTATGAAAACGATGAAATGAAGGAGACCATGGATTTTGATGAATGGATTGGGGAGTTCAGACTGTTGGGCCGATTAAGGGAAAGGTGGATATATTAAAGGACGTCCGGTTTGCGAATTGAATCATATTTCCGGCAAATCGAGAAATTTATTGAAGAGTGTCCCCTTGTCCAACTTTCAACTGTCACGTATGAAAAACGTGGTACACACGAAGGTTTCATTCGGGGTGAACGCTACTTCGTGGATGGTTCCACTCTCCACTTACGTGAATTTGTTGATGTTGAAATTACAGCAGACCGGTTAATGTACGCCTACCAATATATCGATCCCTCACAAAAACTGGTGTTTCGTTATGATAACACGGGTCATCATAAGAAATCAGGTCTATATACTTATCCCCACCATAAACACGACGGCCATGAAGACAAGGTCATTCTCTCGTCGGCCCCGAATCTAGCCGCTGTTCTTCAAGAAATAGAATCGCTGGTTCACCCCCTCCTGACATAATCCGTCGTGGTGATTATCAAACACTGAGAAAGGATACACCACGAAGTACACGAAGCGCATGAAGGGGTTTTTGCAGGGGGGTTGGGTCTATTTATTCTTCGTGTGCTTCGTGTTCTTCGTGGTGATAAACAAACACGGAAAAAATGAACCACGATGGACACGAAGAGCACGAAGGGGGTTTTCAGAAGGGTTGGTTTTTTGAACTCTTCGAGTCCTTCGTGTTCTTTGTGGTGATTATCAAACCACAGGTGGGAAAATGACAAGAATCGTTTGTGCATATTTGTCTGGAGCACTGATCACGTTAATGATATTGGGGTGTACCAGTGGACCATCCGAAGATAAAAATACATTGGCTGTGGTCAATGAGTATCAGATATCGGCTTCCGAGTTTCAGCGCCTGTTTGCCGAAGACGCAAAAACAGATCCGGAAATGCGGGTGACCGATCAGGCAAAGCAGGATTATCTGAATGAAATCATCCAGAAGGAAGTTCTGATCCAGGAAGCCAAACGATTGAAATTCGATCAGAAACCCAAGTTTATCCGGACTATTGAACGCTACTGGGAGGCCACGCTGATCCGGGATCTGATGGAGGCAAAAAGTCAGGAGATCGAAACCCGGGTCATTGTGTCTCAAGAAGACATCCAGCGCCAGTACGCCCGGATGAAAAACGATAACCCGGACTTGCCGCCACTGACTGAAATTGAAACGGAACTGACGACCCGAATCCGGGAAGAGAAAAAAACCGCGATGTTTCAAAACTGGATCGAGGAATTGAAACAGCAGGCCAACATACAGGTCAACAAAAAACTGATGGAAGACATGTAGGCTGCTATTAAATTGGGGTGGTGTTCCAATTGAAATTGTCGCGAATCCTTATACATGCCATGTGGATATGGCTGCTGGCTGTGTCTGTCTGGACGGGCCGGACAGATGCAAGAGACTGGCAGTCTTTAACCACAAAGCATACGATTCTCCGGTTTCAGTCCGATGAAAACCTGATCGAATTTGACAGTCAGATCGATTATGGATCTGGCGGCGGATTGGGCTCCCTGTTCGGATCATCAGATGAAAAGAACAATCGGGAAAAACTGGTTCAAAAAATCGACACCCTGTTCAAGCGGGTTCAGGAAATCCTGGATATGCGCAAATTCATCCGCCGGGTGACGATCAATATATATCCCGACAATGATGCACTTCAAACCGCATATCGTGAGGATGTCAGGGGCAACGCCCAGCTTCGGGCCTGGTATCTGTTTGAAAAGCATACCATTTATCTTCAGATCGACGACATCAACGAAGGCATGCTGGCACATGAATTGGCACACGCCATTATCGACAATTTTTTACAGGTTCGCCCACCAGCAGCTTCGGCGGAAATTCTGGCCCGGTATGTGGATGCGCATCTGCTTGATTGAGGGGGGAGGGTTAAGTTGTTAAGTGTTAAGTTTTGGGTTGCTGATGGACCGCAGAACCCTTCAGTCTTCTGACTTCTGACTTTTGTCTTTTCTTTATCCCTTGAAAGGTCCGATCATGCCCGTGTTTTCTTTTCCCAAAGAGACTGATGTCACCGATGACACCTTTATCAGCAGGGAATTCAAATTCCGGTTCATCCTCAAATTCTGCGGGATTGCGGTACTGGGATGCCTGCTGTTTTCCGGCCTGATTCTGTATTTTTGCCGGGGTACACTGACCACAACCTTTAATGGCGCCCGCCTGGTATTGCGGGAAACCTCATTGGCAGTCTTTCCCGGTATTCTATACACAAATCTGATCATCCTGTCGCTGGCCATAATTCTGGTCATCGGGTTGACATTTTATCTGTTCTACCGCATCCGGAAACCGTTTTTCCGGTTCCGGAACGATTTGAGCGCCATTGCAGACGGGGACCTCACGACCATCATCCGGTATCGCCCGAAAGATCAGACCAAAATTCTGGCTGAAAACATCAACCAGATGACACGCGCCTTCAATTCAAAAATACGGGATATCGAAAGCGAATTCAAAATCATTATTGACGCGGCATCCAATGATCAGGTACCGAATGATGTTGCCGTGGAACTGATCCGGCTGCACCGGAGCATCAAGAACCGGTTTGTTCTTTAAGGACGGTCGGACAGTGGGACAGT
>DFZE01000139.1:1803-9127 GCA_002382065.1 Desulfobacteraceae bacterium UBA4064 | reverse complement strand
GACCGGAAAAGAGGAAATTGAAATGTCAAAACAGAAAAAACCATACAAACGACGCCATTTTTTCATCAAAAAGGACTTCCAGTCCCGGTTCATTCTGTGTTTCTGCCTGCTGATTCTCCTGGGCAATATCCTGGCGACCAGTCTTGTCCTGTATTTTTTCAAGGGCAATCTGACCTCGATGTTTCAGAATTCCAGACTGGTTGTTACGGACACCGCCCATTTCATTCTTCCGGCAGTACTCTATACCAACCTGATTACCATCGTCATCATCTCATTATCCGTCATTGGGTTCACGCTGCTGGTTTCCCACAAAATTGCAGGCCCCCTGTTTCGCCTGGAACAGGATATCGCGGTGATTGCAACCGGTGATCTGACCCATACCATTCATCTTCGAAAAGGCGATCAGTTTCGGGAGCTGTCTGCGGACATCAACCAAATGACCGATCAATTGAACCAGAAAATCATCACAATCCAGACCGGGTTGGCGCGGATCATTGCATCTGCCGACCAACAGGGCGCCCCATCCGGATTTCTTGACAACCTGAACCTGTTGCATGGCCGGATCGGCCATCATTTTCTGTTGAAAAAGGAGAAAAATGACATCCACAAAACAACATAACGCGGATGATACCGATACCCTGGCACTTCAGATCGGTCAGTTGGGCCACAAAATGGGTCAGCATCTGATGGTGGCCGAAGGATATGCCACCATGCTTCAGTCCAAAATTGCCGGTGACAGCCGGGAATGTGAGTATCTGGCAAAAATCAGGCAACAGATTGTGATGATGGCGGAAATCAAGCAACAGATGATGGAAATTGCAAGACCGGCAACATCCCACCCCAAAACAGGNNTCAGAATGAGGGACCCATCAAAGAAGTTTGAAGACCTGGTGGTTTGGCGGAAAGCCCATCAGTTTGTGTTTGCTGTTTATCGCTTATCGCAATCCTTCCCACGCTCGGAAATCTATGGTCTGTCTTCCCAATTTCGCAGATCCGCTGTATCTATTGCAGCCAATATCGCTGAAGGATTCAAAAAGCGTGGAATCGCGGACAAGCTCCGTTTTCTCAATATTGCCCAAGGGTCCCTTGGAGAATCGAGGTACTATTTGATACTTGTCCATGATCTTGCTTATGGTGATGTTTCCGAGCCAACCCGGTTGATTGAAGAAGTCAGTAAATTACTGGAAGCTTACATGCGGGCTATTCTGAATTCCGACTCCTGAACTCTGAATACCTGAGTAGTTATACTTTGAACGGTCACAATCTNNCATGCCTTGTCTCTACGGCGCGACCGTCCTGCCGTGAAAGGCCGGCCCGGGAACACTCAAATTGTGACCAACTGAAGTATACAAACTGTGACAGGAGATACCTGATGGAAAAAAAAATTCTGGTGGTGGATGATGAGGCAATCATGCGGGAAATGGCGACAGCCGCATTTACCAACATCGGCTATACGGTCAAGTCGGCTGAATCAGCGGAGGAAGCGCTGGAAATTCTCAAAAACGAATCATTTCTGGTCATGTATCTGGATTTGAATCTGCCGGGCATGAACGGGGTGGACCTGTGCAGACAGATCCGGTCAGACAATCCCGTAGCCATCTGCCACGCGATAACCGCCTATACATCCCTGTTTGAACTGGCGGACTGCCGGGATGCCGGGTTTGACGATTATTTTCCCAAACCCACAGATTTGAATATCATTTTAAAATCGGCGGAAACCGCATTTGAAAAACTGGCGCGATGGAAGGTACTGACGACGGACAGGCCTGCTCCGAAATAATTGCACCCCGGAATCAAAAAAGCCCCCGTGTCATCATGGGGGCTTTTTTTTGCTGACCCGTCAAGGGGATTTTGAAGTATGCGCCCCGCTGTCCGGGTGTATATTGCCGGATTTGGACTCGACCCCGAACATGTCACCCAGCAACCCGTTCAAATCCGCCCGGTGAATCGGTTTTGTAAAAAAATGTGAGCATCCGGCCGAAAGACACTTCTGCCGCTCCTCGGAAAAGGCATGCGCCGTGACCGCAACAATGGGTATCGGATTCATCCCGCCCTGCTTTTCAATCTGGCGGATTTGACGGGTGGCCTCAAAGCCATCCAGGACCGGCATTTCCATATCCATCAAAATGATGTCGAACCGGCCCTGTTTGAATTTTTCCACGGCCTCCGCCCCGTTTTCAGCCATTTCAATATGAATCGGCGAATCTTTCAGGTAGGCCTGAATCAGTTTCCGGTTGACCGCCACATCTTCAACCAGCAGCATATCGATGCGTGAAAAAACCGGCGCGATCCCGGTCCGGTTGGTCTTTTGGATCACGGCTTTTTGAGGTATGCCCGGGCTGGTGGGCAACGGCAGGGTGAACATGAAACGGGATCCTTTTTCGGGGATACTCTCCAGGGAAATCCGACCGCCCATCTGCTCGACCAGGCGTTTGCAGATGGCAAGCCCCAGACCGGTTCCACCATATTCACGGGTGATGGATGCATCGGCCTGAACAAAACGTTCAAACACAAGCTGATGTTTCTCCGCCGGTATGCCAATGCCCGTATCCATCACGTCAAATTGAACCATTTCCGGGTTGTTTCCATCCCGTGCCGGACCGACAGACACCCGGATAAAACCGGTTCCCGTGAATTTGATCGCATTCCCCACCAGATTGATCAGCACCTGCTGAATCCGGGTGGCATCGCCGACCAAAACCGGCGGAATTTCCGGCGCGATGCGGGAATCCAGATCAAGTCCTTTTTTATGGGCCCGATGGGACAACATTTCAAGTACGGTTTGAATGACCTCCCGAATGTTCAGGGGTGCTTTTTCCAGCACCAACTGGCCGGCCTCGATTTTTGATAGATCCAGTATATCGTTGATCAAAGCCAGCAGCAACTCGCTGGAATTCTGAAGGGTTTGAAGATAATCCCGCTGCTCGCCCGTCAGGGGGGTTGCGGAAAGCATTTCGGCCATACCCAGAATGGCATTCATGGGTGTCCGGATTTCATGACTCATTCTGGCCAGAAAATCGCTCTTGAACTGATTGGCCATATCCGCCCGCTCCTTGGCGGCTTTCATTTCCCGGGCTTCTGACAGGGATCGGGTCAGAGCCACCCGGAAAAAGGATACCCATTCCTGGGTCTGCCGAAGTCTCAGAAGAATCAGAATGGCCATTTGCGTCAACAGCATGGCCGACGGCAGCATGGGCGAAATAAACATACCGGTTCGGGAGAACCCGTAAAATGATCCGGCCCACCAGACCAGTGTCAGCAGACAGCAGCCGGCCAGAATGACAAAAACCCGGCATCGATCGATCACGATGACAATACCCAGTCCGGATATGCAGAACAACACCAACTCCAGTGTCTTCAGCCACCCCGGGTGTCTGTAGTACCGGCGCTGCAAAACCGTATCCACAACATTGGCATGAATGAAGACACCCGGAATCACGGTCTCCATTGCGGTAGCCACCACATCCTTCAGCCCCGACGCAGTCAGTCCGATCAGAATGAACCGGTTTGCAAGCAAATCTGCCGGCACGGTTTTGTTCAGAATGTCCGCGGCTGAAATCTGGTCCACCGTCCGCCAGTTTTGATAGGGACGGATCAATACCCGCCCACCCGGGTCTGTTGGAATGACATGCGGGCCGATCTGAATGGACTGAATTCCGTACCGGTCCATTCGAACAACCGGCTGGTCCGCCGGGTATGCGCGGATCAGCATGGCAATGGACAGGCTGGGATAGATGTTATCCCGGTGTTGAATTAAAATGGGAATGCGACGGATCACGCCATCCGGATCCGTGACCACATTCATGAACCCAACGCCGGAAGCGGCCTCTGCCAGAACCGGCAAGGGCGATTCCACACCGCTGGCATGGAAAAGCCGGTCTGTCAGTTCCGGATAGGTGGCATGCGTCAGAACCATTGAGCGGAAAGGATGCGGCATGTCACCAGAAGCAGAAGATGCGGATTCAGATGATTTTTCAAATGTAAACGAACACCCGGTCACATGAGGTCCAGCCGCCAGCGCCCGGGCCAGAATGTGGTCATGATCCAGAAGTTTTTCCGGAAGCTCTTGAAATTGCAAATGAATTTTGAAATCCTGTTCAAACTGCCGCTGCAGATGTATGGGTGAGGTTCGATCCGGTTCGGCAAACAGGATATCCAGACCGGCACTTTTGGGATGATGGTGTTCGATCGTTTCCAGCAATTGGGCGATTCGATAGCGCGGCCAGGGCCATTGCCCGAACTGTTTCAGGCTGGCATCATCGATTGTGACCACAACCGGTGCTGTGGATGGCTGCAGTCCACCTTCTGCCCGGGAGAACTGATCGGTCAGTTGCAAATTGAGATAGCGGATAAAACCCGGCTGAAGGATGTGTAGCAGCATGAACACAAAAATGGGCAGCAGACCGGTCAGCAACCGATCGTTTGGTCTGCTGCGCCATTTGGTCCAGCCGGTTCGGAATCGATTTTTCGGGGCCGGGTTGTCACATTTCGGCATCGGAAATTTCATTTTTTTATGGTTAGGGGTTAGGGGCAATGGGCAATGGGCTATAGGCTATGGGTTAGGGGCTTTGGGCTTTGGGCTATGGGTTAGGGGCTTTGGGCAATGGGCTATAGGCTATAGGCTATGGGTTATGGGCTAGGGGCTAGGGGCTAAAAGCGGGACTGCGGCCCTTTCATCCTTCAGCCTTCATAACTATCGTTCACGTATCTTTAGATAGAATTGGATTGTTCGTCAAGTGAAGAGACAATCAATTCAATTATTTCCACATCCCGCCAAGAGAGTGAAGAACCGGATATTGCAAATTTCAGGCCGCATATGATATAGGCTTTGCGATACATGACTGTGGTTGCTGTTGCCGTTTTTCAATTATAAACCTGTTTTTACCGGGAGATGATTATGCCAATTTATGAATACGAATGCCAGAAATGTGAATGCATATTTGAAAAACTGGTCTATAAGGGTGAAGAGGACGATGTTGTCTGCCCGTCATGCGGCCGGAAAGAGGTCAAACGACGGGTCAGTTGTGTCAGTTTCATTGGCTCTTCCGTGATCGGTGAATCCTGCGCTGCCCCGGCATCAAAGGGCTTTTCCTGAGCGCACTGATTGAATCGGCGGTCTGCCGATTGAAAGACTGAAGGTGGAAGGCTGAAGACTGAAGGATGAAGGAAAAAAGGCTACAGGCGGAAGACTGAGGGGCTGCGACCAGCATTCAGGCAGTGCCGCCGTTGGATGGTCAGACTGCCTGGCTGCATCTCAATACGCACGACTCAACTCTCACTACTGAAAAAAAGAAATCATGCAACTGTCCAAACCCCAAGAGGACGCTGTCATCTACATGGACACCCCGGTCCTGGTCACCGCCGGCGCAGGCTCCGGAAAAACCCGCACACTGACCGCCAAAATTGCGCATCTGATTGAAACCGGCATGGATCCCCGGCGGATTCTGGCAATTACATTCACCAACAAGGCCGCCGAGGAAATGAAGACCCGGTTAACCGAAATGACGGGCCTGTCCATCAGCCACTTTCCCTGGGTGCGCACGTTTCATTCCGCGTGTTTCAAAATCTTCAAGGAGCACTGTCAGATTCTGGGGTTCACCCCGCCGGTGCAGGTTTATGCAACCTATCAGCAGCAGAAAACCCTGAAGGACATTCTGGTGGCCCGGCTGAATCTGGACAAAAAATTCATTCCCATTGTGGCATCGGAAATTTCCCATGCCAAAAATTCCGGCAATCCGGAATCCTGGCTGGCCAAAAAAGGAAAAGCCGCCCATTTTCTGCTGACCGACATTTACCAGTTGTATGAAAAAGAGCTTCTGGCCAGAAACGCCGTGGATTTTGACAACATCCTGTTTCTGACCCGCAATCTCCTGCGGGATCATGAAGACATCCGATCCCGGTATCAGTCCCTGTTTGACTATATCCTGTGCGACGAATACCAGGATACCAACAATCTTCAGGAAGACCTGACCGGACTGCTGGTCCGGGACGGCCGGCTGTTCTGCGTCGGAGATGACTGGCAGGCCATTTATTCCTTCCGGGGCAGCAACGTGGACCATTTTCTGAATTTCATGAACAAGTATCCCGATGGCCGAATTTTCAAACTGGAACAGAATTACCGCTCGGCCAATGAAATTGTGGATATCGCCAATCATCTGATCAAACACAACACAGGTCGGATGAAAAAGAAATGCTTTTCCAGCCGGAAAGGCGGCGCGGTTGAACTGCATGATTTCATGAACGAAAAGGAAGAGGCCAACTGGGTGGTCAAAAAAATTGGGGCCCTTCACAAAAAAGGCATTGCGTATGCCCAGATGGCGGTGCTGTACCGGACCAAATTTTCTTCACTGGCCTTTGAGCAAAGTCTGCGGTCCGCCAACATCCCCTATCAGATGCTGGGGGGGAAAGGATTTTTTGAACGGAAAGAGATCATGGATATCAACTGTTATCTCAGCGCCGCCGTGTTTCCCAAGGATGACACCTCGTTTGAGCGGATTCTGAACATTCCTAAACGGGGTCTGGGCCCCGGAGCCGTCAAAAAGATATCCGCGCTTCAGTCCGAAACCGTCAGTCTTCAGGAAGCGGCGGTTCTGGCACTGGCCCAAAAAGTTCTGGCGCCCAAAGTGTATTCGGCCATTCGCGGTCTTCTGGATGTTCTGGAACAGGTTCGGGACATGAAGCCCGATGAGGCGGTGCGACACATTCTGAATGCCGTGGGGTACATGACCTACCTGGAAGATTACACCAAAGCCGATTCCATGGACTTTACCCAGAGACGGGAAAATATCGAGCAACTGGTCTATTCCGCCTCCCAGAAGGACACCATTGTGGATTATCTGGAAGAAGCGGCCCTGGTGCGGGAAGACACCGGCGACACCGAGGAGGATGCCCCGAAAGGTGTCAGCCTGTCAACGGTTCATGCGGCAAAAGGCCTGGAATTTCACGCCGTGTTTGTGACCGGATGCGAGGAAAACCTGTTTCCGCACTGGAAATCCACAGAGGTGGCGTCCGGCATCGATGAAGAACGCAGACTGATGTATGTGGCCATGACCCGGGCGGAAAAGTATCTGTATATTTCCAGCGCGGATTTCAGAAAAGGACAGTACAATTCCAGAAGCCGCTTTCTGGATGAAATTGAAGCGGCATTGCGATGACCCTGCGGTTTTCCTGTTGTTTTTGCTACCTTACCGGGGTAATTTCTGTTACATTGCATTGCATTAAAAAAGGGAACAGGGGGTCCGGTTTTTTGAACTCTTCGTGTGCTTCGTGTTCTTCGTGATGATTATCAAACCCTGGAAAGAATACACCACGAAGGACACGAAGA
>DFZE01000139.1:0-1793 GCA_002382065.1 Desulfobacteraceae bacterium UBA4064 | reverse complement strand
AGTCTTCAGTCTTCAGTCTTCAGCCTTTTAAAAGGAGGTTCCAATGGGTATCATGGGTAAGGTCATTGGCGGCGCGCTGGGATTTGCGCTCGGCGGCCCCCTGGGGGCGATTCTGGGCGCCACATTCGGCCATGCCTATGACGCCAGCAATCCGGAGTCGGGCAATCAAACGCTCAGCCCGCTTTCCTACGAAGAATCCTCGCAGTTCACATTTTTTGTGGCCACATTTTCCATGCTGGCCAAACTGGCCCGCGTAGACGGCCAGGTATCCCGGGCAGAGGTGGATTCGGTCCGGCACTTCATGAGCCATGATCTGAATCTGGCGCCGGACAGCCAGCAGATTGCACTCAACATCTTTCATACGGCACTGAACTCCCCCCAGACATTCGAGGATTTTGCATCCCAGTTTTATGGCCAGTTTCATTCCCAGCCCCAGATGCTGGAATTGATGATGGACATTCTGTTTCGCGTTTCCCTGTCGGATGCCGCACTCAATGCCTATGAAGAGAATATGCTTCAGTCTGCGGCCCGGATATTCGGATTTGCCGGCGCCAGGTACCAGCAGATCAAATCCAAATATGTCCGGGATGTTGACAAATACTACACCATTCTGGGCTGCACCCGCAGTGATTCCATCGATACGATCAAAAAACAGTACCGCAAACTGGCATCCGACTATCACCCGGATAAAATCATTGCCAAGGGTCTCCCGGAAGAATTTGTCAAATTTGCCAATGATAAATTCAAGGAAATTCAGGAAGCCTACGACGCCATCAAGAAGGAAAAAGGAATCATCTGACACCGGAGAGGATACTTTTGATGACATTCAAGGCAATAACCGGATACCGCTTTACAATTTTTCAGATGGCTGTCTGGTTCTGCATCCTGTTTTCTTTGTCCGGCTGCAAAAAAGAACAGCCGGTTGCCGCCTTCAAACCGCCCGAAGTCACGGTCCAGCGCGTCACCCTCCAGGATGTTCCGGTATCGTTTGAATTTGTCGCCCAGACCCAAAGTTCCCACATGGTCAATATCCATGCCCGGGTCAATGGATTTCTGGATAAACACCTGTTTACCGAAGGCATGCCGGTCCGGGAAGATCAGGTGCTGTTTCAGATCGATCCCAAACCCTTCCAGGTCCAGCTCGCTCAGGCCAGCGCCGCGTTGACCATGCAACAGGCCACATTGGAAACCGCCCGGGCCAATCTGGCCAGAATCAAACCCCTGGCCGAACTGAAAGCCCTTTCCCAAAAGGATATGGATGATGCAACGGGTCAGTTTGAATCTGCTGCGGCGGCAGTGGAACAGGCCCGGGCACAGATCGAGACCGCCCGGCTGAATCTTTCCTATACCACCATTACAACACCCATTACCGGAATTGCCGGCGCGACCCTTCAGACCGATGGCACCTACATCAGCACCCAGAACAGCCAGTTGACCACGGTAACGGTGCTGTCCCCCATGTGGGTCAATTTCAGCGTCTCTGAAAATCAGGTTCAGCGACTTCGCAGGGAAAAAGCGGCCGGACTGATCCGCGAACCGGCAGGAGATCACTATCTGGTTGAAATCATTCTGGTTGATGGATCGGTTTATCCTTATACCGGAAAAATAACATTTGCCGACCCGGCATTCAACTCCGAGACCGGTACATTCCTGATCCGGGCCAGTGTCGAAAACCCCAAAGGCGTTCTTCGGCCAAACCAGTTTGTGCGTGTCCGGTTAAAGGGGGCGGTGCGGCCCCGCGCCATTCTGGTGCCGCAGCGGGCTGTTCAACAGGGCGGCAAGGGACATTTTGC
>DFZE01000087.1 GCA_002382065.1 Desulfobacteraceae bacterium UBA4064 | reverse complement strand
CCTAAAACCCCGAAAAAGTCGAATCAATGTTTCGTGGCCTCAAATTGAAGGGAAACGTATATTTTAACGTCCCACAGTTTACCAACTAAAACCCTTATCCATCACATTACTGCCAGCTTGCAGCCGAGAGCCTTGGTTACTCTACTGATCGTGTCAAAGCGCGGGCTTCCACCATCGGAAAGCGATTTATACAGGCTCGCCCTGGTCACTCCGGCCTTTTTTGCGATCTCTGTCATGCCTTTGGCACGAGCAGCCGTATTCAGCGCATGGATAAACTCCTCCGGGGTGCCTTCGGCGGCGTCTTGTAAGAAGAACTTGATATCTTCATCGGTTTCAAGGTGCTCAGCAATGTCAAAGAGCCGTGTCCTCAATGCCATGGTTCATTTCTCCAATTCCTTTAAAAGGTTCGTTGCTTTCTCGATATCTTTGGCTTGGTTTGACTTATCACCACCAATAAGCAATAAGATTATATCTTTGCCCTGAATCGTATAATATACTCGGTAGCCTGGGCCAAAAAACATGCGCAACTCGAACAGATTGGTTCTGATTGCTTTGCAATCACCAAAGGCGCCGATAGTCAACTTATCGAGCCGTCGAAGTATCCTGGCGTGTGTCTGCCGATCCTTGATCTTGCCTATCCATTTATCAAAATGTTCTGTGCTGCGCAGTTCGTATTGCATGTTCAATTGTATCCACATGGAAACACATTGTCAAGATTATCCCCTTGAAAGTCACCAAACAATACACATCGGCGGTCCGGTCAGTTCCGGTTTTCCCCCTTCATCCAGACCGGTTAACACAAAATCGCGGTAACGTCTCCGGCCATTGGCCAACTGGTCATCAAACAGCTTCAGGACATAGGACGTGTCCTGCCAGTCTGCCAACATTTTGCCCATGAGTATGCTGTGTCCGCAGTACGGGTATTTATCCATCGCCTCAATATCCTTAACAATTTTTGCACGCACCGGATTCAAATGGATATACCGGACAAGTTCCATCAGGTATTTGTCTTCCTGACATAAAATTGATTTGTATCGGTTTTGAAACAGATGTCCGGAACGATGATGGGTCCGGTTGAATAGCTTTTCAGATAATGATTTTGGGAAGGAGCAGGGAGGGGATAGGCCTTTTCTCGGCCATCCACGACCGATAACGCACCCAAAATCTTTATCTGGGAAGCTATAGTACATGGCATATCCGGTCAGCAGGCTTTCATGACCGTTGGAATTGGGGTTGACCCGGTTTTCAACAGCAGGTGAAAATGGTTGGGGATAAGAGCCCAAGCGAAACATTTCGTGTTGGTTTCAGATAGTATGGTCCCCAGCCGTTCTGTAACAAAATTCCGGTCGGCGTCATCATGGAAGATGTTGCCGCGCGCTATCCCCTTGTCAATGATGTGATTGAGCGCTCCGGGCGCATCTATACGTGCTTTTCGTGGCATGTTTCTTTATACAAAAAATCACCTTGAAAGGAAACGCATATTTTCACGTACGTCCCCCCAAAGCTCCGTGCAAATCCTGAGTCTCAATCCCCTCAAATCGGGGCAATGGTTCGGACCAAGCGAACCCAATTACTTCACGCTCTTTTCATCCGAGTCTCAATCCCCTCAAATCGGGGCAATGGTTCGGACCAACCGATACATCGGCTGGATCAGTCCGTTTACCAAGTCTCAATCCCCTCAAATCGGGGCAATGGTTCGGACTGCGGGTTATTTTTTAATTTAAAAATCAGGGAGTTTCAAGCCATTTCCGATGGACCCCCCATAAAAAATGCTCCCGGAAATTTTATGACATGAACATCGACTGTAAATATAAGCATATCTAACTGAATTTATAACACATCATGTTTACGATGGATAATTTTTATACATGTAATGGATATGACCCTACAATTACAGGATTATTTCCATTTTCAGTCTTACCGCAATTGCGGTATAAAATCCTCCACCGGAATTATTTTGTGCCTAAAAATTTTTTTTCGGTCAATCCTTTCTAACCCTCTGATCATATTTTCTTTTTTGACAGACTCACAGGCTACCATGTCAGATTCTTGGGAAATTCAATCATCGGCATGGACAAAAAATTCCGGGTTATCAGTTGAATGAAAGATTCTGCTGTTTCCCGGCTGACCGGGTTAACTCCATGAGCCAATATGGAATGATTTCGGGCAAAAAGAAGCTTGTCAAAGTGTTCCCTGTTTTCCATGTACCGTTTGCCCATCTGATTGTCCGCTGTGGAAAGAGCCTGAAACACGGCATATAATGGTATCTGGACAAATCCGGATTTTTCGGGATTGGCATATCGCCTGGCATAGTCGTCCTGCAAGGCTTCCGGAATGGATTTGATTGGCACCATGCCGGTGTCACAGCCAAAAACCTTTTTGAATTCGATCTGTCCGGCCATTTCAAGAGCCCGGTACAAACGGGCTGCGGCATCATCATGTTTGCCCTGGCGCATCCGGCGATCTGCATTGGATACCAGATCCAGAAGCAGCAGTTCATGCGGATCTTTAAAATTATGGGTCAACCCCTGCATCCTGCTCAATATCGCCAGATTTTCCCGGCATTGCACCACAAACGGCAGAATGCTTTCCGATGCACCAACCCGGCAGCAGGGCTCCAGCACCTTCATGCCCTGGGTCAGTTTTTGAACCGCATCCCCATGACGGAATGCATCCCATGCCTGATATGCCTGCAGCACCAGGGTCAGACCACTGCCAATTTCACGCTCCGACGGCATGACACTTTCCGGCATGGCCTGCATGACAGCTACCGCCGCATCATACTGGTAATCTGCAACAAACAGACCTACCCTCTTTTTTTCTTCCACGGCAAAAATCCGCCACGGGCTGACACCCTGATGGACCACTTCTGCACCGCTGACCACAACGCCCAACCCGTTTTTGGTCCGGGATTTGCCGCCGATATAGGAAAATGCACTGCCATTGCCAATCGTGGCCAGGGCCAGTGCGGCAGTCATGGTTTTGGTGCCGCCGGTATAATCCACCAGAACCTCATCGGCCGGTATGCCCCAGTCGGTCATGCGCGTGGCACAGTCCCTGGCTCTGGCATAACACAGGACCAGATCGTCGGTGTCATCGGTGATGATTTTATAGTCTGTAAAGGACAATTCCGCCTGTCTGGTCCGTTCTTTTATTGCACCAATCAGATCGACACTCTGATGACTGACAAAGAAACAGACATATTCCGGACGATGCGTCAAAAGCGTTGTGATGACGGGCTCCGGCGTACCGCCGACCGAGATGATCATTGCTTTCATTGGGGGGAGATTCCTTTTTTGCAAAAAAAAGATGTAAACCACGAAATACGCGGAACATGCGAAAATTATCGACCGGTGTGGTTATACGTTGGCATCATGTCAGGGAGCCGCATAGGGCCGCGGCACCCTGACCTACCGGCTACACCGTCCGATTTTCTTATGCCGCTTGACCAGGCACACTGATCCCGGCAATCACATATTTATTACCGGTTGCCGTCACCATGACGGATGCAATGACGGCCTTTCTTTGATCAAACAGCTTTTTGTGAAAGGATTCCGGCACCAGATTTTTTCCGGTGGCAATCGCTTTCTTGTTGTTGAATGATGCTTCCAGGGTGCTGTTGCCAGGCTTCCATGTCAGGGAGGCGGTTGGCCAGTGTTCAGTCGTTTCAACAATAACTGATACAGGTGCATCAATAATTTTTGCTGAATTTTCGTTTGATGGCTCCATAAAAGCTGTATTGTTGGAATTTCCCTTCGTATTCGTATCAAACCGCCCGTGTCCTATGGCCGTTTTTGCTCCCATCCCGTGTTCGGATAATGCAGAATCCAAGGCAGCTTCCAATATTGATAGCCGGTTTTTATCCTCATGAATTCTTTTATGAATCAGCATCCGAAAAACAAATTTCAATGGTTTTTCTTCATTTGCATCCACAAAAGGGGAGACTGCCCAGAACTGCTGTGGATTGGGTTGTTGATCCTCGGTTGGACCACGCCCCCCATCCATTAAATAATCCTTGTAATGGCAGGTCATGATTTCAGGCTTTAGTCTCGGCAATTCGGCGGGAAATGCATCCAGAAAAATGACATTACCCCGGGATGCGGTTTGGCCATTAGTTTTTTGCTCATCACTGCCAAAAACATCCTTTGCATTGCTGCTTAGACACCCCTTGGAGATTTTCCTGCCGAATTCTTCAGCATCCTTTTCATTCTCAAAGTTTCTAAGCTCATTGACAAGGTAGGCCAATCGAACAACGCCCTTTATGCTGCTGGATGGTATCATGGGAATACCCAGCATCCAGTCGAACCGGAACCCTTTTTCCGTCGGGTGTTCATTTCCCAAACCGATAACCAATGCGCTGGATAGTGCGACTTCTTTTCGATAGGGCAGATAACCCATCTTTTCATACATAGCCGAAAGGGCGTTCAACTGCCCGGATTTCTTTTCAAGCTCGGTTTTGGCAATTGTTGAATCCCAAAAACCGATTTTTCCGTTAACCGATGGCTTATCACCGTTGAACAATTTAACTGAAATATCCATGTTGTTCAGTAAGCTGGGCTCGATCTTTCCTTTAAAAGCCGGAAGAGCCGTGTGGCATTTCCATTGTTTGGGATCGATGTAAAACCATTTATTGAAAAAAAGACCATAATTGAATGCGCCTGTGGGCAATTCCCCCAAAACATCGTTTACGGACCTGCTAACCGGTCTGAGCGGTGTACCATTGGGTTCCATGATCAATCCCCCTTTGCAAGAAACAGCCCGGAATTGGCATAACGCTTAACCCATTCCATCACCTTCATGGCTTCTTCCTGTGCCATCAGATATCTATCCTGAGGCATTTGGGAAAGCTGCAATATGGCTGTGCCCTCTGTTTGACATTGTAAAATCTGTCTTTCTTTCAACCAGTCAACAATAATTCTGAAAGCGCTGTAGTGCTTTTCCTTTTTCTTGAAGTGCCCATCTTTATCCGTTGCCTTGGACAGGAGAAATGACATTGCCTGTCCGAAACCATTTTGAAGTATCATGGATGGAAGACCTGCAGCCAGGGTGGCAAAATCCTTGTCATAAGGGATTTGTTGAAGCTGTAACAGCGCGAATTCAGATCGCTTTTGTGCAATAGTTTGGGACATGGTTTATTCTCCTTATCAATCAGCCGGAATCCATTTAATTTCCATCAATCCCCTGCCCAGTGTCATATCCCCCCCCATTTGAATATGGGTTGAAATGGCGTTTTTCAAACATTTGCGAATCATGTCGGCCTTCAAGTGAGATGAGCGGGTTCGTTCATCCGAAAAGAAGACCAGTGAATACAGCAGTGAATCTGATGGCAAAAGTTCCTGGTAACGCAGTGACCCATCCTTTGTCGTGCCGGTTTCCATATCGATTGTAATCTGGGGCTGAATTTCAATTGCTGTCCCGGCCAGAAACGTGAAATTTTCATCAGAAATCAGCAGCAACCGCTCGACATGCGGAGATAATTCTGAAAATAATTTTGTCAGTTCCGTAATTTCTGAAGGCGAATTTTCAACAGATACCGCCAGATCCTCCAGTACGATATTCTTTGCAGCAATATTGCCGGTAACCATGAAACAACTGTCTTTTTTAATAGAAAATTCTGGCAGTTTTACATCGCGAAGCGCACCAGTCAGCCTGAAATCCCGCTGGATACGTGTCAATATCGATGGACACGTCACCCAGACAAACGGTGCGACATTTGATCTAACCGGAAACGCCAAAAGTTTGGCGTCTGTAATAGAGATTGCACCGGCGTGCCCCCCATTTCCATCTGATCCGTCTTCCCTGCCAAATATGGTTTGGGTCAGTTCCATTGCCTGCCTTTCCGTGTCATCACAACTTGCTTCCGGATTTGCCAGATAAAACCTGTGGAACCAGTCCCGAAAGGCTCCTTTGACGCCCGATGCCTGCACATGCGGCCATGATGTGTGACGTTCCCGCTGAATGGGTAAATCCACAGCGCCAAGGGCTTGACCAGAACCGGCATGCAGTGGAGAGATGGCATAAAACACACATATATCGGAAAATTCGGTTGAAAACAGCATTGTTTTTCTCCTTTCTAAATGCGAATAAATCCAAATGGTAAATTCATGACCTGATCCATTTTGATGACGGACCCGGCTGGCATATAGGCTTGCATGGGTTTATGAAAGCCTTTTTTCATATCCCATCCACCCATCCGTGTCAGTGGACCGGAAACCCTGCAACATTCAGCCATTGAACCCAGCTCCTTGACCGGGAAAGCGGAAAGATTCATAACCCACTGTCCTGTAGAAAATACATCCGGTATGTTTTCAGACTGCAGGTGATAGGCCGAAATTCTTAATTCGCCGCCAAGTTGAAGCACCCCAACGGGATCAAGGTGGGTTGGAATCAATTCGTCTGAAAAACCTACGATCATTTGGCATCCCGAATTCAACCGCATCTGTGTGGATGAATACAGATGCCCTTCTTTTACCCTGCGGGTACCGGTTTCCAACGCAATGCCAATACGGTTCTCATTGATCACAAACGCATCAAGTTTGAGTATGACCGGGTTTTCCGGAATTACATTTTTCACCGTGTCACAAAAAACCAGTTGGCCTTTTCCAGACTTCATTGCCTGAAATGCAGGCGCATTGATCCAGTATCCGGAAAGCGATTTCAAATCGCCATTTTCAGGCCGCATGACCCAGGCCGGTTGCAACACACTGCCTGTAATTCCCAATTGAGCGATGTACTCTGAAATCTGTTTGGCTGCAGCGACCGATACAGCGTTACCATTTTTCATTTTTTTCTCATCCGCAAACCAGTGGGCCGGGGATGGGAAAAACAGCTCCGATTTTCCTCTTTTCGTAATTGCGTGTAACAACGGTCCGACAAGCTTGAAACCGGGTATTTCCGGCGTCCCCAGAAGGGGGTAACGGGTTTCTATGGTTGAATTCCGATCTGTTTCACTGACATATTGATCGATATCAATCTTGCGCTGCGACAGAATCGCTGTACGGATTGCACCGATAATGGTTGATGGCATAGGTGGAAACACAGAACGGACCTCATGATTTTGCCCGGCAACCATAGGCTCCGATCCTTTAAAAAAAACCGTGTCCAACGGATCAATTTTAATCCATTGCTTGATACCAATCATTTTGCACCTCCGGACAGTCTGGATGCCCTTGACATACTGGCCCCCATAAACCTGGCAATTATCAGGGACACAGTATCGGGATATCGTGATGAATCCAGGGCTTTTTTTCGCATAACAAGTGCTGACATCTGCTTTGACAGCAGCTCTGGTTCAATCTTGCCATTCCCTGATCGGGAGCGTTCCAACTGTTTTTGAATAAATTTTGGCAGCTCATCAGGATAATTTTTGATGATGGCTTCCAGTCCAGGCTTCAAGCTTTCCAGGCGATAGATCAGTGATGAGCTCAGGGATGTATCGCCGGAGTCTCCCAGTCTTTTTGCCATATCCATAAAAATATCAACCAGACATATTTCGTCCCATCCTGGTCCGGTCAGGCAAAGTTCAGGCACAGGTTTTTCATCCCATTTTACAATAAACCGGCGGCTGCCACCGGATCGTTTGTCCAGTTCCAGGGCCAACGCATTTCGACCACCAGTCTCTTTCGCCTGATTCAGCAAATTGTGTGCGCCTTTCATGGCAACAGCCAATGGCTTTTTATGGTGAATAATTGAGATGCCTGCAGAAATGGATATGTTATCCCCTTTTCCCAGATGAACGCCCAAACGGTTTTGGCCCGGCTTCCATTTGCCAGACAATTCATGAATTTTGTGTGTATCCCCGCCATCGGTTACAAACCCCATGCCGTAAACTCTTGAAATATCGGCTGCTGCCTGGATGACGGAAGATACCGGCAAAACCGCGCAGACATCATCACCCCCGGCATAAATCAATCTGCCTCGCCATTGACGAATGATAGCGGGTACGGAGAACAGTGAAAATTCTCCCAACGACTCCGAAATAGCCGAATGAACAGCCGGAGACAGCAATCGCTTATGGGAAAGATGCTCTTTCCAGAAATTCTGAAATCTTATGTCAAAACCTGTCGATTTGAGACGTTCGACCATATCCGGATGAATGACATCCTCCCATTTTGCTGCCAGCGTTTCACCATTGACGAGTTTTCCCATCCGATCGCCATCCATCATCAGGATTGCATAATATCGGTCACTATCCAGTAACTGAATTTTCCTTTTTTCTGTTTCCCGGATGATCTGTTGGCAGGCGTTTCGTTCTTCCCGGGTCAAATCATCAATTTCGCAGCGATCTTCTTTTTCCCGTCGCTCTGATTCTGACTCATGAATGTACTGTGACAATTTGGATCGCCATTGATTCCCAAGTCGATTTTCCATATCACCGATGTTCTGCTGAATGATGTCGAGCCAATCTGTCAGAGCAACTTCCGTGCTGGAAGGGAAACTCTCTGCCGGTTTAAAAATTGCTGCAAGGGGATGATCCGGACAATCCCGCTTTAGTGTATATCCGGCAATGCGCTTGACAATTGATACCGCGCACAGTCTTTCGGAGGGTTTGAAATCATTCTTCAAGTCCCATGAAGATTTCAGGTCATTCCAAAAAGGATCCATTTGTGGCGGCGGATTATGGTTTGAACGATCCGCTGCCCAGGCATAGCGCAGGGCTTCCATATCGCCATGAATATTGCATTTGATGCCAGGCTCCTGTAACCGTTTGTCCACCCGGTAAGTTTTGCCTGCTGCCAGAAAAGCCTGTGACATGGCATGGGTGATTGGATAAAATGCACCCTCACCGCCTGATTGATATGGCAATATTGAGGAATCCTGAACCAGTTTCATGGGATATTGATAAACATCTTCCTGAAGGAGATCAGCGACAGCCTGATATTGGGAATGTTCCAATAGTGGACAGGCAGCCCAGTGAAAATCGAAATAACCCGTCATTTGTCTTGAAAATTGTTCCTTCAGGTATTCATCTTTTTTCTTGACCTGCCGCTCAATCCGGTTCAGTACAGCATTCCCAAGTTCGATCCAGGCATTCAGAATGCGATGTTTGATTCGATCGGCGATGTGTGATTCTTCCCCGCGGGGCACCAGACAGACGAATTTGTTCGGGAAAGACGCCACACCATTATCCATTATGTCACGATCGGTCATATTCAGTCCGCATTCCTCCTTGAGCATCCGGTTGACAAATGGCTGACCAATCAGACTGGGATAAATCACATGATCCGCACCCAATGAATACATCACTTCCCGGATACCCTCAAAGGTCAGCCAGGACAAAATCAGTGATCCGGTCCAAAGGTCCCGAAGCTTTCTGGCTCTGGTAATAAAATCCTGAACGGGCGTCATGCTGTAAGTCAACAGGCTGGCCTGACTGCTTTTTGATTGGTCAAAGCAGGAACTGAGTGCTGACACCAGTCCACAGTGTTGCCATATGCTATGATCCGGTATGCGGGTGTCCGCTGGCATTCGATACCATAGACCACCCAGTTCACCCACATTTTCCATGGCAAGCCTGGACCGGAGTGTGCAGTGTATATAATGAAACCGTGCAGCCGACAATCCATCGGGATCATTTTTAAATTGACTGCAAATACCAGGGAAATCGGCATTTCCATCCAGATCATCCCCAATGATACTTATTATTTGGCTGGTAACATTTTGCACATTCAGGTTTTGACTGTTCAGTATCAAATCAAGTTTTTGTTTTGAGCCAGTGGGATGGGTCAAAACTGGTTTCTTGGAAAAATCCACTGCACCACTTCGGTTTGAATCCTTGTTCCAACCAGGGAATTGAGCCCTATCCATACCGGAGGCAATACGATCGGCCCGCAAATAATTGTTCTCATCAAGTGATGGCAGATCGCCCAGTGCTCTCAGAAGTAAATTGCTGCGTTCCTCATGTCCGGGTATATGAAGGGCCTTGTCCGGGGGATCATGAAGATAACAGGATAATTTCCGATCCCAATAATTGGCATCATTTTGAAAGTTGTTTTTCATGACAGGCACTCCTTGTACGATGCGCGTTTCAATCCAAGGCCATCCAGTTTTCGGTGGACTTTTTTCCAAACATCAGTCTGATTGATTCCTTTCGGCAATTGCTCCCTGCTATGCCTGTGCGGCAGGTGCAGGATAATACCCCTATATTTCCCGTTTACTTTGTGAACCACAAAATGGAGGGGAGACGCATGACGCATATTATTCCCCCATGCACCAAACGAATGATTTGTAAGTGGAATGCCCAAGAGATGTCTGTCTGCAAATGTTTTATGGCCCGGATCCAATTTTCCAATATCATCGACATTGCCGGCACGCACCTGAATATAGGAATGTGCAAGGGTTTTCATTGCATTGAACCAGTTGTCCTGAAAATCGGTTAACCAAACCAACAATCCGCTTTCATCCCTTCCAAGACAATGCGGGTAATCCTTTTCAAGAAATCCAACTATCCAGTCCCCCGTGTGCAACGTCAAATCTGCTGAAAGTTTGTCAATATCTAATCTCTTGTTGTTAAAACTGAAACTCCCCCAGCCATTTCGTGATCTGGCCCCGACAGAACCAAACGCTTTAATCATTGCCAATACCGGTCGAATTTCCTCTTCATTTTTTTCCGGAAAGGACAGAATCAGGCGAAAGGGGTTTCCAGCCTCAAAATAACTATGCTGAATACCCTCTTTAAAATGTATCAGTCCCATTCCTGCCAGATAGTTTAAAGGGTTAACTTTATGATGCGACTTTTCGCACTCAGGATGTGGAATGCTCTCCATTTTGGGAAATGGTTTTTTATCCGCCCTGAAAAATTTTGGATTGTAAGAAACCTGGATCGTGAATAAGCTCTTGCCAGAGTTTTCATCATCACCTGCTGAACCAAAAATCTTTCCTTCCTTACTTCGCAGCAATGCAACATCCGGCACAGCACGCTGGGTTACGCGCCACCAATACCGGAACAAGGCTTTAAACGGTGCAGCCCGTAATTCCGCTTCCTGGTGAGCATTACCAAGAAACATGGGGGTCACGGTTTCACAATCCAATTCATACTGCTCTCTTTTGTAATAGCGAAGCATTAAATTTGACATTTCGGACACTCCGTCTTGGGGTTAACGCCACTGTACAGCATTTATGATCAGTACATCTGAACTGGCCGTTTTTGTAACGATCGATCACTGCTGTCCGGTTTATATATAAATGATATTAATATTTTATAGATAGAAAGCAGGCTAAATGTGTAATTTTGTCATAAAGAAAGAATATTTATCGATTGGATTATTGAAACAAATCCGTACCCCACCATAAAACAACAATACCGAAGAAAAAAAAGAACAGCAACGTTGCGACGACGATCCAATGAGCAGAACCCAGGAACGCTGTCCGGCAGAATTCCCCTCATCCCCCCGCAAGCCCCAGCGCCAGATGCGACCAGTGCTCCAGTTTCAGCCCGGCCAGCTCCAGATCACTTTTCCAGCAGAACCGGTGCAATTCCTCTCCCGGAACAATCTGTTCCGGGCCTTCCACCTCCAGACAGAACACCAGACCCAGATGAACCGAACCGACAGGGGTCACCTCCTCATTGATCAGGCCCAGAAACTGAAGTGACCCGGATGGAATGCCAATCAACTCTTCCGACATTTCCCGATAGAGTCCCCGGGATACAATGGTTTTCAAACTGTCAGACCGGGATATCCGGTCATGGGTGCTGACATGGCCGCCAATGCCGATGGACCACAAATCATGAAGCCGCGCCTCTGTCCCCTTTCGCTGATAACATCCGAACCGGCTGCCGGCCTGATCATGAAGCAGCAGATACGGGATGACCTGCTTGAAACAGGGGTCTGTTTCCACGGATTTCCGGTTCAGAAATCGGACGGTATTATCCGGAATCTGTTCATAAAAAGCGGATTCGGACAGGGCCACAGCCGTCATGGTTTCCACCCATGAAGGCGGCAGGGCCGTCCGTTCGATACACAGAATCGTCTCGTGAATGCTCATGGAAAAAATCCTTCCTGGATCAGTTGGACAATGTCGGTTTCCGCCGCGCGCAAAAGCCTGTTCCGGACGTTACGGTCCGTGAATGATGCCTTGAACCCATTGCGGATGATTTTTAAAATTTCCCACTGGCTCAGCCCCCCCGGTGTCAACCGTGCGGCCCGGTGCAGTTCATGGGTGAAGTCGGTTCGGGAGATGCCGGGATTGTCGGTATTGACCGTCACCTTGATACCCTCGTCCAGATAGGTTTTCAGCGGATAAATTGGGTGATCACCGGTTTCCGGCAGATAATTGTCCCGGTATCCGACAATCTGAAAATTGCTGGACGGACACATTTCAATGGCGATGTTCCGGTCGATCACCCGTTTCATCAACTCCCGGTTGTTCATCAGGGTCAGTCCATGCCCGATGCGCTCGGCATTCAAATGATAAACCGCCTCCCAGATGCTGGATACATCCACATCCTCACCGGCATGAATGGTGATGTGCAGGCATTTTTCCATCAGGGGCAGCAGATGGTCCCGAACCTCCCGCGCCGGACATGCGGATTCGTTTCCGGCCAGGTCAAAACCTCTCAGTCGGGGAAATCCATCGGGCCGGTTCAAAAGCAGCGTGGCCAGATCGGTCATGTGGGTGATGTCCGCTCTGTCTCCATGCCGGCTTGGCTGTCAGGATGATGGAAAAACTGATATCAAATTGCGTGATTTCTCCGGCAATCCGGTCCATCACCTCACTGGCCGGAAAGTGGCTGTTGGCATATTTGACCGGTGAACACCGGATTTCCAGATGCCGGATATTTTCCGACAGGGCCTTTTGGGCCAGAATGCGGCAGGTTTCCGAAATGCTTTCCGTGCTCTGCAACAGTCTGGAACCCTGGATATCCCCGAGCATTTCATAGTCACTGAAGCCTTTTCCACAAAATGCCGCATCCTGACGGCATTGGCCAAAAATGAGATCATCCAGACGTTCCGGGTGTTCCTGAAACAGGAGAATGAATGCGCAGACAACCAGGGGGGCTGGAACATCGTCAACGGCAACCGGCATGGTTTTGAACTGAACCTGATCCCGGTATTCCAGAACATCCATATGATCGATCCGGTTTTTCCAGCCCTGCAGCCAGGGGGCAAGTTCCGTTTTATACCGGTCCAACCTGGGCTGATTGGCCCGGGCCACCCGAATTATGTCGGCTGCATCCAGTATCCCGCCCAGATGACAGTGCAGCTCGGCTTTGGGAAGCCGGCGAAGCAACGCCAGCTCCGGGTCGGCCTTTTCCGGCTGAACCCCAAT
>DFZE01000088.1 GCA_002382065.1 Desulfobacteraceae bacterium UBA4064 | reverse complement strand
GCTGACCGGATATGCCATGTACTATTTATATCAATTTATATTGCTTTATACGGTTGATTGCGTATATTTATTTATATTTCTCAGAATATGGATTATGGGGCGTAGCATAGGCACTTGTGAGCGTTTTTTGGCTTAGCCCGGTTTCTGTTTTCATCATAAAAACGGACATAAGGCCCCATGCTACGTGGGTGGATTTCCATGTATTTCACGGTAAACGATCATGAATCANNGTTTATCTTTATCTGCATTTTCACGGTAAATTGGAGGATCGTTGTGGACAAGATCAAGAACCCTTTTTCACCCGGCGCCGGATCTCCGCCGCCAGAGTTGGCTGGCCGGGATGACGTGTTGGAAGATGCACGGGTTCTTATCGGCCGGGTAGCTGCGGGGCGTCCGGAAAAAAGCCTGCTTTTAACCGGTCTTCGCGGAGTCGGTAAGACTGTGCTGCTGAATGAGATCGAACGGATTGCCGCGAAAGAGGGGTATCACACCATTCTTATCGAGGCCCATGAGGATAAAAGCCTGGGAACTCTGCTTGCGCCGCATCTCCGTCGTCTGCTTTTCGCTCTGGATCGGGTTAAAGCCACCGGCGACAAGGTCCGCAGGGGGATTGGTGTTCTCAAAAGTTTCATCAGTTCGCTGAAAGTATCTTATGGAGACCTCGACATCGGCCTTGATATTGAGCCGGAGCAAGGTTCTGCAGACAGTGGTGATCTGGAAGTGGATCTCCCGAACCTGCTGATTGCTGTTGCTGAGGCGGCCCATGAACGGGGAACAGCGATTGCCATTCTCATCGATGAGATCCAATATTTCAAATCAACCGAGTTGAGTGCCCTGATCATGGGAATGCACCGCATGCAGCAGCGTCGTCTGCCACTGCTACTGATTGGAGCCGGTTTGCCTATCCTCCCGGGTTTGGCCGGAGAATCGAAATCCTATGCCGAGCGACTGTTCAGTTTCCCTGACATTGGGCCATTGTCAGATAAAGACTCAGTCAAGGCCCTTCAAGGTCCAGTGAAAGCTGTCGGTGTGGATTTTGCAAAGACTGCTCTCAAAGAGATTTATCGATTCACCAAGGGGTATCCATATTTTATACAGGAGTGGGGGTATCAGGCATGGAATCACGCCGAATCTTCTCCTATCACCCTCCGGACCATACAAGAAACAACGCCCATCGTCAGAAAGAGACTTGATCAAAACTTTTTTCGGGTTCGTTTTGACCGACTTACATCGCGGGAAAAAGACTATCTGCGTGCTATGGCATATCTTGGCGCCGGACCCTGTCGCACAGGCGATATTGCTGACACCCTGGGAGAAAAAATAACGACACTTGGTCCGGTTCGCGCCAATCTGATCAAGAAGGGGATGATCTTTAGCCCTGCTCATGGGGATATGGCGTTCACTGTTCCACTTTTCGACGAATTCATGTGCAGGGCCATACCGGACTTTTATCCGAAAACCAGGGGAAAAAAGACCACTGCTTAAAGAATCAAACGCAGGAAAACCCATACATTTTAGACGTTCCTTTGAAGCAGAAAGAAATTACTCGAATGTACATATGGCATATCCTGAAAGCCACCCTGAATGAAAATGATTTCAAAAAACAAATATTCGCCAAACCTGATGTGTACGGTTGGAACCAGCCTGTTTCATCCCAACCTCGAACACCTTGATCCACAGGGGTATCTGACACAACTGCGATCCGGCAGCCCACCGGTTCGCGCGGATTTGGAGGCCCTCACGCAGCATGGGATTATGGCGGACCCGGACCGGCTGATCACGATCCTGGAAAGCATCCGGACAGCCTATCATGACAAGCAGTATTCACGAATTGCCGGATTGTTTTTGAATCTTCCGCCGGAATTGCGGCTTCTGGGCGCCGAAATCAATTCCATCGAAGCGATGGTCAGAAAACATTTTCTTTCCGACAATCGAGCACGCCTGATTCTGCTGATCTCGGATACAAAAGATGGTCAGGCCATTGGCGAAATCCTGTCCGGGTATTTTGAACATCCGGATTGTCCGATCGGTTTTTCACGCTGTCCGATCGAGCCGGTTATCGGCCTTCAGGATGAAAATCCGCTGGTATTTCAACGGGAGGGTCTTGCCAACCTGGCACGGTTGCTTGGCGATTTTTACCGCCAGCTGGGCGGCGCCATCGCCATCAATGCCACGGGTGGATACAAGGCCCAGATTGCTCTGGCAGTGGCCTTTGGGCAGGCTGCCAAAATTCCGGTTTACTACAAACATGAACGCTTTGATCAGATCATCCGGTTTCCGCAAATTCCGTTCAGCCTGGATATTGGTCTGGTGCAAAACCATCTCAAGCTCTGGGCCGATCTGGCCGAACCCGAATCCAGCTTTTCGGAAACAGACCTGCAAACGAGGCTGACGGGCAATGCCACAGTGATGGATGAAATTCTTCCATTGCTTGATTTCATTGAAGACAACGGCGAAAAACTGTTTTGCCTGTCAGCCCTGGACATGGTTTATTGGGAAGCATTCCGGTCGATGCATCCCGAACTGACACTTCAGCCAGGACCGGTTTTACAGCGGCGGGGATGCCATTTTCGGGACGACCATTATCCGGATGGATTCCGGGATCATGTGAAGCGGGTTTATGATGCATTTCCCGCATATATCAGCCAATGCCATGCACTGGCTTATGACAAGCAACGGTCCATTCAACCGGGAATTTATCAGAAACAAAAACAGATTGTCGGGGAGTATGTGGACAGCAACCGGTTTGGCGCCCGGTTTGAGATCATGACGTCTGCACAGAACAGCCTGGAAAGACAATGGCTGATTGACCGGTTCAACGCCTGACAGATTGTGACCTAAGGGCTATCCCCCGACCGACAACGCACCCGAAATCTTTATCTTGAAAGCTATAGATGTGTCACAAAGCGGATTTACCGGTATAAAGGAATTGCAAAATTGGTTATTATCGCGATGGTGCAGGCTTTCCCTTCATTCCGGCCAGGCGAATATGATGCGTCTCAGGCAAATATCATGGAGACCCAAGCGCACGGCATTTTCCCTGATGTTTTGCCTGGTACAGGGCCATATCCGCCCGTTGTATCCAGGATTCCACCGTATCATTTTTGAACAGGTTGCTGACCCCGATACTGACAGTAAATCCGATTCGTTGATCCGGGTGGGATGAATCGATAAGAAACCGTTTATCCGCCAGGATTTTACAAAACGAGCGGGCGCGTTTCAGCGCCTTTTTCTGGGAAACGCCGGGCAGAATGATGGCAAATTCCTCACCACCATATCGGGCAATGAAATCGTCGTTTCTGAACATGGATCGACATTCCTGAACAAAACATTTCAGTACCCGGTCACCCACAATATGGCCGTAAGTATCATTGACATTTTTGAAATCATCCAGATCGCACATCATCAAAGATGTCGGATTCCAGGCAACTGAGGTCCGCTCAATTATCCATTGAATATGCATATCAAAAGCCATGCGATTGAACGCACCGGTCAGGGCGTCCAATTGGGAGGCGTCTTTGACCTGCTCCAGACTGGAGCGCAATACCCCTACTTCATTGGATAACGATTCAATCTGTTTGGAATCCCGGATCTGTTTTTCCTGAATGATCAGTTTCATCTGACTGACTTCGGTTTTTAGCGATTCCCTGATTTTTCGAAGATCATTCAGCTCGGTAATGGCTTTCATTTTGATATTTCGCTCATATAACCGGGCATTGAAGGTTTGGGTGTCTCCGATCATCTCGTTCAGGCCATTCCTGAGAAGATCGATGATATTTTTCAGTTCATTTTCCTTTTCCTGAACATACTGTTTCTGAGCGCCGATCCAGTCCAGAATCGCCAGTTTACGAGTGGAAAATATTTTAGTAGTGGCCGCGCCGGATTTGGTTTCCTGCAAGTGTTCTGAAATCTGGTCCAATCGCCTCTTGAAGCCGTCGGCGTCAATTTCAGAAATATCCATGGCGGATTCCTTTAAAAAAAATATCAATGCGCGGGAAATGTGAGATAAAGATTGCACCCGCTCCTGACACTCATCAAGAAGCTGATCCAAATTTTCCGGCGATTTGATCAATTCTTTTTTTGTACGGAATAATCGAATCATTGTTTCCTCAAAAATCTATCATGACTCAGGTTGAATATCTGGCAACTGGCGTGTCAAAACGTGATTTTGCCACGCCGTCCGGCAACACGTTCCGTTTTCAGCAGGATGAAATCGCATCTGCCCAGGACACCGCATCCCAGTACAGAATCGGAATTTTTTCTTCACTCAGGTGTATATCTGCAGCAAGATGCGATACACCGGACCAGTCCCCGATTTCATAATCCCGAATCAGGTTCAGAACACCCATCATTTTTCCGGTGCCACGTGTCAGAGCATTTCGAATACCGGATGAAAAAGGAAGATCCGTGATGATATCGTCCATGGAGTTATCCAGAATGGCATCGATCAATGAAAACAGACCCAGCGTAAATAACTCCGATCCCGGAATATCTATCGCAATATTCTGACCAATCAACTCGCAAAACCTGGCCCGGATGATGGATGTCCGAATCAGTTCATCGGGTTTGTCCGATGAGCACCGGGCCATAAGAACAATTGGAATGAAGCGGCGGATACCGTCATCACCCAGGCGGGTGATGGCTTGGCGAATCGATGCGATTTCTTTGCCGCGGTGAAAAAAGACAGAGTTGATATAGCGGAGCAGTTTATAGGATATGGCGACGTCATGAGCAATCAATTTTTCCAATCTGGATATATCGATATCGTTTTGACTGATTTCAGCCATGATCTGAAGGAGTGTCGTTCTGGCAGTTGAAATATCCCTGCCTCTCAGAATCTGGGGTTTGCTGAAAAAATATCCCTGATAAAAATCAAATCCGGCTTCCAGACATTTTTCAAATTCCGGATAGGTTTCGACCTTTTCCGCCAGCAACTTGACCCGATGCTTTGACAGCAGCCCCAGGAGGGTGGGGATTTCTTCAATTGGTGTCTGTCTCAAATCGATTTTGATTATATTGGCCAGCGCAATCAACGGTTCATAAGACGGGTCATAGATAAAGTCATCCAAAGCCAGCTCATATCCGGCTCGGGCCATTTCCTGACAGGCCAGAATCAGGTCATCGGTCGGATAAACGTTTTCCAGAATTTCAACGATAATTTTATTGGGCGGAAAAAGAAGTGGGATTTTTTGAAGGATAAGATCCTGGGTAAAATTGATAAACGATTTCTTTCCACCGGATATTTGATCAATTCCCATGCATAGAAAGGAGTTGGAAAGAAGTGTGCTGGTTGCTGTGTTACCATCAATTGAGGGAAAGGTGGCGGAAAACCCGTCTCTGAAAAGCAGTTCGTATCCAAATATGCTTTTGTTCCTGTTGAAAATAGGCTGTCGGGCTAGAAAAATTTCCATCCGGATGTCCTTATTTCAATTGGTTATGGGATAACTGTGTCTGTGCTTCACACGCAGCAAATGGGCGGCCTGTCTGTGAAGGCTGAGCGTTGCATTTTAACACGCAACCGGAATAACGGCAAAATCATCTTTCAGACAGCTTTCATGAGGATATTATGCGAGGGGTTTTGGTGGAGACCACCAAAATGCCCCCCGCCCGAATTTTAAAATAGGGCAGGGGGGATAAAAAAAGGTCAGGATTCAGGGATGATTTCAACAGTAATTGTTGGTTCTACTTCTTTATAGACCCGAATCGGCACCTGAAAGCTGCCAAGCGTTTTAATGGGTCCGGACAGAAGAATCATTTTTTTGTCCACCGTGATTTCTTTCTCCGCAAGGGCATTCAGGATATCCCGGGCTGTAATCGATCCATACAGGCGGTTTTCATCACTGACTTTGGCCGGAATGGTGATGACCACAGCCTGAAGTGTCTTGGCCATCTCTTCGGCAACGCCTCTTTCCTTGGCGATTTGAAGATCGAGTTTGGCTTTTTGATGAGTCATGAGTTTTCTGTTTTGAACAGTGGCCAAAATGGCCTTTTTCTGCGGAAGCAGATAATTTCTGGCATATCCATCCGCAACCTTGACTTCGCTGCCGATAATTCCCAGCGATTCAATGGTTTCTTTTAAAATGACGTTCATATATCCTCCATAAATATTGGCAACAGAAATCCGGTTCAACCGGGCACTTCTTTCTGTTTCAGTTTTCTGAAATCCAGCCAAAGATCAAAAAATCCCAGACCAATTATCACAATCAGCGCAAACTGCTGAAGAAAAATCACTGTATATAAAACAGTTCTGGCCCATCTGGGAAAGTTCTTCTTGTCAAAATAATAGGAAGCAATCGCCATGCCCTGGAACATATAAATGATCAACAGAATCAGAAGGATGTTCATGCCGACAAGTTTAAGTGGGGTTGATGGAAAAAGCAGCATCAATCCACTTGAAATGGCGATCCAGACCAGTTGTTCAGGGGCTTTCCATCGATTCAAAAGACCATAATCCGGAAACGGCACCCGGAATCTGTAGAAAAGCAACCGCGCTGTCAATATATTGATCCACGACACAAAAAGTATGGACATGATGATCAGTGCCGGTGTCAAACGAACCAGAACATATTGAATCTGGGCGGCAGATCGGGAAATGACATCAATGGTATCCCGGGGCATATCCATCTGCTGATACAGCGTCAGTGTCATTTCCAGATTTTTCTGAATATAGGCGCTGGTCAGACCCACGATGCTTTTTCCGGAAAAAGACCCGTATATCAATAAAAAAGCAAGGCTCCCAACCAGAACGATTCCGGATGAAACAATGATGGTTGGATCGATTGGCCAATTTCGCTCCATGAACTCGCACAAAACAAGGCCCAAAATCATCAGAACCGCAAACATGACCAGATCACTGCCCTGTCCATGGTAAATCAGATAGATCAGGATGATCGATATGGCCGGGACCAGGCTGCCGTTTATCCGGCCCAGTTTGATTCGAAAGAGCATGACAGGCAACGGTACAAAGACAGCAAAAATGAACCCCATAACCGGAATGATATATGCCAGACCCGCGATCAGGCTGACAATCACAACCCCTATGGTGATGTCTCTGATCTCGTTTTCCGGGACCGCTTTTGACACGTTGGGTGTTCCTTCTGAAACAGAATAATCAGTTGCTGTCCAAAGATCCGACAAACGGCAGCAATGCAATGATCCGGGCGCGTTTAATGGCTTCTGTCAGGGATCGCTGATGTTTTGCACAGGTTCCGGATATGCGACGGGGAATAATTTTGCCCCGTTCTGTAATAAAATATCTCAGGGTTTTGACATCTTTATAGTCAATCCCCAACGTGCTGTCCGCGCAAAAACGGCAGACTTTACGACGATGAAATACACGTTTTTTCTTGGTGACAGGTCTTTTTCTACCATATTTTGAAGGGGCCATGATTTATTTTTCGTCCTCCTCTTCTTCCGTCATGTTAGCCAGTTCACCGTCTTCATCCGAAGAATCCATCATATCGGTATCGGCATCTGTCAACGTCGATTCGGCGGGTTTATCCTTTTCAGCGGCAATTTCCTCCCGAATTTTATCGATATCCGCATCTTTGTTCAGGACAATCGTCATATATTTCAAAAATTTGTCATTGATTCGGAAAAAACGCTCAATTTCATCAACCAGATCACCCATGCCGCAATAGTCGAAACGGACATAATAGCCTCTGATTTTTTTTCGAATTTCATATGCCAGGCGCTTGACTCCCCAGTCATCCAGTTCAAGCAGTGCGCCATTTTTCTGAACCATAATTTCCTGAATTCGGGTGATAAGCGAACCTCTGTCATCGTCCGATATGTCCGGATCGATGATTACAATTGTTTCGTACCTTCTCATTAAACCTCCTTTTGGATAATTGAGCCCTGATTTTTTTTTCAGAGCAAGGATTTGCCCAGTTGTCTGAGCGTGATAACGGCTTGTCATCCCATGAGGGATGTCAATACCGCACGGAAATGCGGTAGCAGGTAATACAGTTGGCGTTAAAAACGGAATTGTTTATCATGATAGGGTGGAATATGTCAATCAATTATCCATTCTCTGCCCGGGAGATCAATGCAACAGGCCAGAGAAATTTTGGCATATCGTCAGGATGGACAGATTCGGATGATTCTGGGGCGATATCGATCCCGGACTTCTTTTCGACCGGTTTTGTACCGAATCAGAACAAATGACAGAATAAAGCTTGATAGACCCGTGAGCGTTGACAGCAACACACTGTCCATCCCCACCGAAGATGAGAGCCCGTCTCCAATCAATGCACCGGCCAGCATGAACAAAATTGGAACAATATACATCAAAAATGCCGCATTCAGAAGCGTGGATGTTTTCATACGGATAACCACCCGATCCCCTTCTTTTGCGGCAATCGGGTTGAATGCCTCAACTTCCATTTCTTTTCCGGAATCCTGGGTCGAGCAGGAATGTCTGGCCGAGCAGGATTCGCAGGCTGAACTTCTGACTGTTTTGACCCATGCAATGCTATTGTCGCCAATCCGTATGATGATGCCTTCTTCTGTCGCCATGCTGTTTACCGTGAAAATGAAATAA
This sequence comes from Desulfobacteraceae bacterium UBA4064, assembly GCA_002382065.1. Lineage (GTDB taxonomy): Bacteria > Desulfobacterota > Desulfobacteria > Desulfobacterales > Desulfatirhabdiaceae > UBA4064. The sequence continues at coordinate 80 of DFZE01000088.1, read as the reverse complement.
ATGTTTTGGGTTAAAAGCGGTACAGGTCATTTTCATATATAGGGGTGAACCATCGGGAATAATTCATGACCGTTTACCGT